>NZ_RBWE01000001.1:0-265424 GCF_003627965.1 Desulfofundulus salinus
GTATTAGCGCCAGTTTCCCGGCGTTATCCCGGTCTAATGGGCAGGTTATCCACGCGTTACTCACCCGTCCGCCGCTATTGAGAGGTGAGATGTGAGAAGCGAGATGTGAGATTTATTGTTGGCTTTGGCTTTGCCAAAGCCTTCTTAATCTCACTTCTAACCTCTCACCTCTCACCTCTCAATCGCTCGACTTGCATGTGTTAGGCACGCCGCCAGCGTTCGTCCTGAGCCAGGATCAAACTCTCCATCAAACTTCAAGTCCGTCCATGCTCTTCGGAATTACTGCTCGCCTTCCAACGAGGTTCAGGCCGCTTCCGCACCTCTTAATGGCGCTTCCGCTATACCTTCCCCCCTGCCTTCTTCCTCCCTGTTTAGTTTTCAAGGACCACTACCCGCGCTCAACGCGCATTTTTGATTGTATCAAACTTTTTTAAGCTTAGTCAACAGGTAATTTTTACTTTTTTATGGTCCTGCCGGTCACCCTTTTACAGGGCAACCCGGCCGGACTCCATTTAGCGAGTGCAGGATTAAATATACCACAGGGGCAAATAGCTGTCAACCAAGAAATTAAGTTTTCATAGGGTTATATTAAATCATTCTTCAGCGCTGACCAGGGCTGCGGCCACCAGTTTGTCCCCCGGGGCCAGGCGCATGAGCATTACGCCCTGGGTTGCCCGTCCCATGGTCGAAATGTCGCTGGCTTTTAACCGGATGATAATCCCCTCGGCACTGATGACCATGATCTCCTCTTCCGGTTTGACCACCTGCATGGCCACCACCGGACCGTTGCGCTCGGTCACCCGGGCGCTGATGATCCCCTTGCCGCCTCGGGACTGGAGGCGGTAATCGGACACGGGGGTACGTTTGCCGTAACCGTTTGCCGTGACCACCAGCACGTCTCCATCCGGGCGCACGATATCCATGGCCACCACCGTATCCCCCGGCTGCAGGGTGATTCCCTTCACCCCCCGGGCGGTGCGCCCGTAGGGATGCACTTCCTCCTCGGGGAAGCGAATGGCAAGCCCCTGGTTTGTGCCGATGATAATTTCTTCCCGGCCGCTGGTGAGCTTTACTTCCACCAGTTCGTCCTGCTCGTCAAGCTTGATGGCGATAATGCCGTCCCGGCGGGAAGTATCGAACTGCTCCAGCTCCGTTTTCTTCACCACACCAAAGCGGGTGGCCATGAAAAGATACAGCCCGTTACTGAATTCCCGCACCGGGATCACCGCAGTGATCCGCTCCTGCTGGCCAATATAGATCAGGTTGACCAGGGCCGTTCCCTTGGCCTGGCGCCCGGCTTCGGGAATTTCGTGCACCTTCAGGCGGTAGACCTTCCCGCGGTTGGAAAAAAAGAGGAAGTAGTGGTGCGTGCTGGTAATAAATAAATGCCGCACAAAGTCCTCTTCCTTTGTCCCCATGGCGGTAATGCCCCGGCCGCCGCGCTTCTGGCTCCGGTAGGTATCCAGGGGCATGCGCTTGATATAACCCTGGTTGGTAATGGTGATTACCACTTCTTCTTCCGGAATCAAATCCTCGGCTTCCAGGGTGGTGTCCTCGTCGCTGATCACCGTGCGGCGGGGATCGGCAAATTTCTGCCGCATTTCGGTGAGCTCGTCTTTAATAATCTGCAAGACCTTCCGTTCATCGGCCAGCACACCCCGCAGGTAGGCAATCCTGTCCAAAAGTTCTTTGTACTCCTCTTCCAGCTTATCCCGCTCCAGGCCGGTAAGGCGCTGCAGGCGCATGTCCAGAATGGCCTGAGCCTGTTTTTCGGAAAGGCCAAACTTTTCCATAAGGGCATTTTTCGCTATTTCCACCGTCCGGGAGGCCCGGATGGTATTGATGACCTCGTCAATGTGATCCAGGGCAATGCGTAACCCTTCCACAATGTGGGCCCGGGCCTCGGCCTTGTCCAGGTCAAAGCGGGTGCGCCGGACGACCACTTCCTTCTGGTGCTCCAGGTAATGGCCCAGCATCTGCCGCAGGTTCAATACCTGGGGCTGGCCGTCCACCAGGGCCAGCATGATTACCCCGAAGGTTTCCTGCATCTGAGTATGCTTGTAGAGCTGGTTGAGGATCACCTGGGGCTTGACATCCCGCCGCAGCTCAATGACAATACGCATTCCCCTCCGGTCTGATTCGTCCCGCAGGTCGGTAATACCGTCGATTTTCTTTTCCCGGACCAGCTCGGCTATTTTTTCAATCAGCCGGGCCTTGTTTACCATAAAGGGCAGTTCGTGGACGATAATGGCGTTCTTACCTCCGCCAATTTTTTCCACCGTGGCCTGGGCGCGCACCTTTATGGCCCCCCGGCCCGTCTGGTAGGCCTCCCGGATGCCCTGCCGGCCCATAATTTTCCCGCCGGTGGGGAAGTCTGGCCCCTTGATTACCTGCATTAACTCCGGAATGGTGATGTCCGGGTTGTCGATCAGCTTGATCACGCCGTCAATTACTTCCCCCAGGTTATGGGGCGGGATATTGGTGGCCATGCCCACGGCAATGCCTGAGGAACCGTTCACGAGCAAGTTGGGGATGCGGGCGGGCAATACCTTGGGTTCCTCGGTGCTGCCGTCGTAGTTGGGGATGAAGTCGACCGTATTCTTTTCAATATCCGCCAGCATGGCCATGGTAATGCGGGCCATGCGGGCTTCCGTGTAGCGCATGGCCGCCGGGGCGTCCCCATCAACGGAGCCAAAGTTGCCGTGGCCGTCCACCAGGGGATAGCGGCTGGCAAAGTCCTGGGCCATGCGCACCAGGGCGTCGTAAATGGCCATATCCCCGTGGGGGTGGAACTTGGACATTACCTCACCCACAATGTGGGCGCTCTTGCGGTGGGGACGGTCGGGGGTAAGCCCCAGCTGGTGCATGGCGTAAAGAATGCGCCGGTGCACTGGTTTCAGCCCGTCCCGCACATCGGGCAGGGCCCGGCCCACGATTACGCTCATGGCGTAATCCAGGTAGGAATGCTTCATTTCCTCGTTGATGTCGATGGGAATTACCTTGCCGATATTAACGGACAACAAAGGTCACCTCAAAAAGTTATTTTTGCTTAGACATCCAGGTTGCGCACGGCCCGGGCGTTCTGCTGGATAAACTCCCGGCGGGGCTCAACCCGGTCTCCCATGAGCATGGAGAAAATGGCGTCTGCTTCTATGGCGTCCTCTATGCTCACCTTTAAAATGGTCCGCTTTTCCGGGTTCATGGTGGTTTCCCAGAGCTGCTGCGGGTTCATTTCACCAAGACCCTTGTAGCGCTGAATGGAAACCCCGTCGCGGCCGATTTCCTTGAGTATTTCCTCCAGCTCGGCATCGCTGTAGGCATAACGGTCAATCTTGCCCTTGCGAATGCGGTACAGGGGAGGTTGGGCAATATAAACGTAACCCGCCTCTAAAAGGGGGCGCATGTAGCGGTAAAAGAAGGTTAAAAGCAGGGTGCGGATATGGGCCCCGTCCACGTCCGCATCGCTCATGAGCAAGATGCGGTGGTACCTGGCCTTGCTCAAGTCAAAGTCTTCCCCAATTCCCGTGCCCAGGGCCGTGATCAGGGCCCGGATCTCCTCGTTGGCCAGGATCTTGTCCATGCGCGCCTTTTCCACGTTCAAGATTTTGCCCCGCAGGGGCAGGATGGCCTGGAACCGCCGGTCCCGCCCTTGTTTGGCCGAACCGCCGGCCGAGTCCCCCTCCACCAGGTACAATTCAGTCTTGCTGGGATCCCGGTCGGAGCAGTCGGCCAGCTTCCCGGGCAAAGAAGCGCTTTCCAGGGCGCTCTTGCGCCTGGTCAACTCCCGGGCCTTGCGGGCGGCTTCCCGGGCCCGGGCGGCGGTAATGGCTTTATCCAGTATCCTGCGGGCAATGCTCGGGTTTTCCTCCAGGAAGGTGGCCAGCCCGTCGGCCACCACCGTATCCACAATCCCCCGCACTTCGCTGTTCCCCAGCTTGGTCTTGGTCTGGCCTTCAAACTGGGGCTCCGGCACCTTGACGCTGATCACCGCCGTCAACCCTTCCCGGATGTCCTCTCCCGTAAGGGCGGGGGTGCCGTTTTTTAAGAGGTTGTATTTTCTCCCGTAGTCATTGACCACCCGGGTGAGAGCGCTTTTAAAACCGGCCTCATGGGTGCCCCCGTCCACGGTGTGGATGTTATTGACGTAGGAAAACAGGCTTTCCACGTAGCCCTCGGTATATTGCAGGGCCACCTCCACCTGGACGTTTTCCCGCTCGCCAAACACGTAAATGGGCCGGTTGTGCAGGACCTCTTTATTTTTATTCAGGTAGTGCACGAAATCCCTGATGCCGCCGTCGTGCTGGTAGACTACCTCCTGGTCCGTACGCTCATCCCGGAAGATAATTTTAATGCCCCGGTTTAAAAAAGACAGCTCCCGGAGGCGCTGGCTTAAGGTTTCGTGGTTGAACACCAGCTCTTCAAAGATTTCCGCATCCGGCTTAAAGGAAACCTTGGTGCCCGTGGCTTTAGCCGTACCAATGGTTTTCAACGGGGTAACCGCTTTCCCCCGTTCGTAACGCTGGTGATAAACGTGCCCGTCCCGGCAAATCTCTACTTCCAGCCACTCGGAAAGGGCGTTTACCACCGACACCCCTACCCCGTGCAGCCCCCCGGAAACTTTGTATACGGTGCCGCCAAATTTTCCCCCGGCGTGCAGCATGGTGAGGACCGTTTCCACCGCCGGCAGGCCGGTTTTGGGGTGAATGTCCACGGGAATGCCGCGGCCGTTGTCAATGACGGTCACGCTGTTGTCCTTATGGACAACTACTTCTATCCGGTCGCAGAAACCGGCCATGGCTTCGTCTATGCTGTTGTCCACCACTTCATAAACCAGGTGGTGCAGACCCCGGGGACCAGTGCTCCCGATGTACATCCCCGGGCGGCGGCGGACAGCTTCCAATCCTTCAAGAACCTGGATTTCTTCCGCGCCGTAGCGATTGTTCATCTCCTGTTCCAGCAAGGCCGGGACCTCCATTTCTCAAAAACGAGTCTCTTTCCAACGCCTGTCACTAAAATTATAACCTTATTCTGGCATCTTCAGCTAATCTACAGTAAAAATTATCGCTTCCGCCCTTTTCTTTAAGGTGGAACAGGAAATAGGGGATACATATATTTGCTCACGGGTGAGTACATAGGATTTTTCCTTGCCCTTTTCCGCGATTATCTGGACCGTCTTTTCGCTCCTGACAATTTCCAAAAACTCTCGGGTGATGGGAGAATTCTGCGCGCGCACATTTAATATGGCAATCACATCTTTTTTAGGGATGATCACATCGCCGCCGAGATGTAAAAACAAAATCTAACCCCCTTCATGAAGTACATGCTCCCGAACGGTTATCACCCGTCCGGAAAGGCCAGCAATATCCCAACCGGCGGATTGGCTGGTCGTCACGAAAACTTGCGTTTTCTTCCGTATGTGCTCGACCAGCTGTGCCCTCCGGTATTGATCCAGTTCGGAAAAAACGTCATCCAGGAGGATGACGGGGTAGTCCCCCGCAAAACGCCTTCCCAGTTCCAGCTGGGCCAGCTTCAGGGCCAACACCATGGTGCGCTGCTGCCCCTGGGAGCCAAAGCGACGGACGTCCTGGCCGTTGATGGTGGTGCCCAGGTCGTCCCGGTGGGGTCCAACTAAAGTCTGCCCCCGGGCCACTTCCTCGTCATAGCGCCTGGATAATTCCCCCATAAAGCTCTCGCAGATTTCCGCTTCTCCCGTTGTCCGTTCCAGGGGAAGGGAGGAAAGATAGGAAAGGCCTGCCTTTTCGTCCCTTCCGCCTATCTGGCCGTAAATCTCCCGCACTATGGGGGAAAGCTCCGCCAGCAGGCGGCACCGCCAGGCAATGATTTTGGCGCCAAAAGCCGCCAGCTGCTGGTTCCACGGCTCCAGTTCCTGCCGGTTGCGTTGCTTTACCCTGATCTTCTGCAATAAATTGTTCCGCTGGGCCAGTACCTGCTGGTAGCGGCGAAAACAGGCCAGATAGCCCGGTTGCAGGGGCCCCAGCTCCTGATCCAGCCAGCGGCGCCGCACTGCAGGACTTCCCTTGATCATCAGCAGGTGATCGGGGGTAAACACCAGGGGCAGCAGGACCGGGTCCATGTCCCGACCTGTGCTTGCGTTTAGCTTCCTCTGTTTTTTTCCTTCGGCGGATAAAAGGATAACCGTAGAGTTTTCCTGCTGCCCCGAATGGAAATTTATTTCAACCCGGCAATAGGAACTGCCCCAGTGGATCATCTCCCTGTCCCGGTTGGTCCGGAAGGAGTGCCCGGTAAAACCAAAAAAAATAGCCTCCAGGAGGTTGGTCTTACCCTGGGCATTACCTCCCGTGATGACATTAATCAGGGGATCAGGTTGCCAGTGTAGCCGGGCATAGCCACGAAAATTTTCCAGGCGGATCTGCTCTATATGCACCTGATTCCTCCCGGGCTTATTGCGCCCGCTATTCTTTAGGCGGTTTTGCCGGCAGCAGCAGGGACAGGTAATTTTCCTCCCCCGCCGGCCTGAGCACGGCCGCACTTAAGGGGCCGGTCAATTCCAGACTTAATTCCTCGCTGCCCAGGGCCCGCAGGCTTTCACCCATGTACCGGGCGTTGAACCAGATTTCCAGGGGCTCCCCTTCCACCGCCCCGCTCACTTCTTCCCGGATCCAGCCGGCCTGGGTCTGCACGGAAACCACGCAGCCGTCCTCCTGCAGTGAGAATTGTACCGCCGGGTGCCCATCGCGAACAAGCAGAGAGGCCCTTTCCGTTGCTTCCAGTATTTCCCTGGTAGCCAGCCGCGCGCGCGTAACAAATTCTCTTGGAATGACCTGTTCGTAAGGAGGAAACTGGCCGGCAATTAACCGGGAGGCTATTTTCAGTGTTCCGGTAAGAAAGAAAACGTGATTTTCCCCGCAAACAATGGTTATTTCTTCCTCATCGCCGCCGATTAACCGGGCCACCTCGTTTAAAGTTTTCCCGGGAATGACGACGTTGATTTGTTGTTCCGGTTCCCGTTCCAGCTGAAAGCGGCGCACGGCCAGGCGGTAGGTGTCGGTGGCCACCAGCCGCAGCTGGCCTTCCTCCACCTGCATTAAAACGCCGGTGAAGATGGGACGCGTTTCGTCGTTGGAAACGGCAAAAAGCACCTGCCGTAACATATCCTTAAGTACATCCTGGGCCAGAGAAAGACTGGCTCCTTTTTCCACCGCCGGCAGACGCGGGTATTGCTCGGGTTCGAACCCATGAATGTTTATCTGGGAGACACCGTAAATAATGGTAGTGCTGGTACTTTCCGGCAGGGTGTGGAACTGGATGGGCACGTCCGGCAGGTAGCGGACCAGGTCCGCAATGTACTTGATGGGCAGGACTATCGAACCTTCCCTTTCCGTTTCCACGTTTACCGTGCACTGGATAGTTAGTTCCGTATCGGACCCGGTGACAGTCAGCTGGTCACCGTGCGCTTTAAAAAGGACGCCGGAAAGGATTGGCAGCGGCGAACGCGGGGATACTGCTTTTTGTACCGTTCCTATGGCATGGGCAAGCGTCGATTTGCTGGTGGTGAACTTCACGGGTTTTCCCCCACAATCATGATAAAGATTAACTTAACTTTCTTATAAGTAGTACATTCTAGTAATGGCTGTGCACTTGTGGATAAATACCGCTTTCTTTGGAAAACGGATTAAAAAATATAATCCTTGTCCTGTGGATAAGTACTTGTTAATTTTCAACCGGTTGTGATTAAACCGTAACTTTGATCGTTCAAGCTTTTGCGGCCTGGTTGCGTTTAAACACCGCTATACTTCTTCTTTAATTTTTTGTCTGATTTCCTTGATGGCTTCTTCCAGCAGCGTGTCGGTGGCCATCTGGGAGCTTATCTTCTCGCATGCGTGGAGCACGGTGGTGTGGTCTCTTCCCCCGAAGGCGTCCCCGATTTGCGGCAGGGAAAGATCCGTCAGTTCGCGGGTCAGGTACATGGCGATCTGCCGGGGAAAAGCCACGTTGCGGCTGCGCCTTTTGGACTTGAAATCGTCCGGTTTAAGACCGTAATAGGCGGCTACCTTTTCCTGGATTAATTGCGCCGTAATCTGTTTGGGCGACTTTTTGGGCAGGATGTCCTTCAGGATATCCCGGGCCAGCTGGGTGGTGATCTGCTGCTTGTACAGGGAGGCGTAGGCCACCACCCGTATGAGTGCCCCCTCCAGCTCACGTATGTTGGACGTGATTTGTTGCGCTATGTATTCCAGCGTTTCATCAGGTACGTTGACGTTGTCCAGGTGGGCCTTTTTCCTTAGAATGGCAATTCTCGTTTCCAGATCCGGCGGTTGGATGTCTGTTATCAGGCCCCATTCAAAGCGGGAGCGCAGCCGGTCTTCCAGCGTTGGTATTTCCTTGGGCGGTCGGTCGCTGGAAATGACAATCTGCTTGTTAGCCTCGTATAAAGTGTTAAAAGTATGGAAGAATTCTTCCTGGGTGCGTTCCTTACCGGCCAGAAATTGGATGTCGTCGATGAGCAGCACGTCCATGCCCCGGTACTTGTTGCGGAATTCCACCGCCCGCTTTTCTGCGATGGCATTGATCAGCTCATTGGTGAACTTTTCTGAAGTAACGTAAACTATGCGGCTGTAGGTGCCCCGCTCCAGGATATAGTGGCTTATGGCATGCATCAGGTGGGTTTTCCCCAGCCCAACCCCGCCGTAAATGAACAGGGGATTATAGGTTTCCGCTGGAGATTCGGCTACTGCCAGACAGGCTGCGTGGGCGAACCGGTTGCTGTTGCCCACCACGAAGGTATCAAAGGTATAACGGGGGTTGAGGGGGCAGGTTTCCGTAGCTACGGAAGGCGTTGATTTGCGTATTCTGTTGAGTAGTTTTTCATTAACCTCTTCGGCGGGTAGAAATTGTACTTCAATTTCGTCCCTTGTGATTTCCTGCAGGTAATTTTTGATTATGGACGCATAGCGGGTGACCAGCCAGTCACGGTAAAATTGGTTTGGGACCTGGATGAAAAATGTGCTCCGGTGAAACCCCAGGGGGAGTACCGATTCCTGCCAGATTTCATAGGTTTCCGCATCCAGGCGCGGCTGGATATGGGCCAGGAGTTCATCCCAAATCTCAGTGATATGTGCTTTTACCATATGAGGTAACCCCCTGCTCACAGTCGTTAATTACAACTTAAAAAAAGCCTCCGTAAACGACTTGACGGGGCTTGTCCCTTGGATTTTTTAGCATAATTATCGACAGCTTTATACCCAACTTTACCCACAACCTGTGGATAATTTTATCCCCGGTTGCTGGCGATTCAATAATATCAAATTTGCCAGGGCTTATCAACCGATAAAATGGCATCCTGTGGATAATTGTGTATGTTGTGGACGGGCTATTGCCGTCCAGGGTTTTTTCTTGACTTGGGAAGGGTTTTTCCTATATAATAACTTGTGATGTGTCTGGTTTTTCCAGTTCGGGATGGTGGTAAGGAGGTGTTACGACTTGAAGCGCACTTATCAGCCTAAGAACAGAAAGCGTAAAAAGATTCATGGCTTTTTAAAGCGCATGTCCACCAGGGCAGGCCGTAATGTAATTAAGAGGAGAAGGCTGAAGGGAAGAAAAAGACTTACTGCATAAGGCCGCTTAATAAAAGGGTGGCCTTTTCGTAATTTGGTCGGGTGGTTTTGTGAGCGGGATTGGTCCGTGGCCATGGAGATTTTAAAAAAGAAAAAAGATTTTCAACGGGTTTACCGGCGGGGTCATTCCGTGGCCTGCGGTGCCCTGGTTTTGTATTTGTCCCGTAATCGAGGACAGGGCCGGCGTTTTGGTTTTTCCGTGAGTAAAAAAACGGGCAAGGCTGTTGTCCGGAACCGCGTGCGCCGTGTTTTGCGGGAAATCTGCCGTCTAAATGAGGATTGGTTTCCACATGATCATGATGTAGTGATCATCGCCCGCAGGGAGGCCGTGGGGAAAAACTTTCATGACTTGGCGGGACAGCTATATAACCTTGCCCGTCGGGCTGTCCGCAAGATGACGTCGAAAGGTTGATTACCCATGCGCGCTTTGGTTATCGCCGGACTGCGTTTTTACCAGCGTTTTATTTCGCCTTTAAAGCCGCCCAGTTGTCGCTTTTACCCTACGTGTTCCGAGTATGCCATACGGGCCGTGGCTAAATACGGTGTAACCCGTGGTTTGCTCTTAGCCCTGTGGCGTCTTTTGCGTTGCCATCCCCTTTGCCGGGGTGGCTATGATCCGGTTAAATAAGCAAGGAGGGGATGGTTTGTTTCAAGCTCTAGTTGATGGCATGACCGCTCTGTTAAACTGGTTGTACCACCTTACAGAGCTGGCTCATATGGCAAATTACGGCCTGGCGATCATTTTACTTACCATTCTCATTAAGATTGCCCTTTACCCCTTGTCCGTCAAGCAGATGCGCTCTATGGTGATCATGCAGCAGCTGGCGCCCAAGGTTAAGGAGATTCAGGAGCGCTACCGCAATAAAGATCCCCAGAAAATGCAGCAAAAAATCATGGAACTGTACCGGGAACATAATGTAAATCCTATGGCCGGATGCCTGCCTCTTTTGATTCAGATGCCCATTTTAATTGCCCTCTATCGCGCGCTTTTGCACTTTAATTACGCGGATCCCGCCCATGCCCGGTTCTTGTGGGTGAAAAATCTAAGCCAGGTGGGAGATCCCTATTTTATCCTCCCCCTTTTAGCTGGTTTAACTACCTATGTTCAATCGCGCATGACCACCAACATGACCGATCCCACCCAGCGCACCATGCTGATCGTCATGCCCATCTTTATTGCCTGGATTAGTGCTACCGTGCCTGCGGGCCTGGCTTTATACTGGGTGATTTTCAATGCCGTTGGTATTGTCCAGCAGTATTTTGTGAACAGGCATACCCAAGGTTTGAAGGAGGCGCTAAACACCGGTGGAGGGAGTAGAGAAAACCGCTAAAACAGTGGACGAGGCGGTTTCCCTGGCGCTGGCCCAACTGGGAATTTCCCGGGAAGAAGCGGAAATTGAGGTTTTAGAGGAACCTTCCAGAGGTTTTTTGGGACTGCTGGGTTCACGACCGGCTCGGGTCAGGGTACGGGTTAAAGATACGCCGTCGCGCCGGGCAAAGGAATTGCTCGATAAGCTTTTAGGGGCCATGAACCTCCCCGTAAATATGGCCATCGAAGAGAAGGAAAATAACGTGTTCATTGATATAGAGGGACGGGATGTGGGCATACTGATCGGCAGGAGGGGCGAAACCCTTGATGCCCTCCAGTACCTGGTTAGTCTCTATGTCAATAAGAATAAAAGTCAGCGGTGTAAAGTGTTTTTAGATGTGGAAGGTTACCGCCGCCGGAGGGAGGAAACCCTGCAGCGTTTGGCCGTAAAACTGGCCGAAAAGGCCAAGCAGCGCGGCAGGAATGTGGTACTGGAACCGATGACTTCCCACGAGCGCAGAATCATCCATACCGCCCTTCAGGGAAGGGACGATATCTATACCTACAGCGAGGGCGAGGAACCTTACCGCAAAATAATAATCTCCCCCAAAAAATAAACGTTTTCTTTACCGTAGACCCAGCCGGTCTTAGCCGGGCTGGGTTTTTTCAAATGGTGGTGTTGTCTTGTGTTGAATGATACCATTGCAGCCATTGCCACTCCCCTTGGCGAAGGGGCCATCGGTATCGTGCGTGTTTCCGGTCCCGATGCCGTTGCCATAGCAGAGAAACTTTTTGTCAGTCGCTCGGGTGCGGACTGGCGGAAGCAGGGTAGCCATCGCCTTTTTTACGGTTTGGTGGTGGATCCGGCCACCGGCCAGCCGGTGGATGAGGTTTTGCTCGGGGTGATGTATGCCCCCCGGACTTTTACCCGGGAAGATGTGGTGGAATTTAACTGCCACGGGGGTATCGTTCCCTTGCGGCGGACCCTGGAACTGGTGCTGCAATACGGTGCCAGGCTGGCCGAGCCCGGCGAATTTACCCGGCGCGCCTTTTTAAACGGCCGCCTGGACCTGGCCCAGGCCGAATCCATTCTGGATATTATCCGGGCTAAAACGGAAGCCGGCCTTGCGGTGGCCATGTCTTTGCTGGCCGGGGAGCTTTCCTCCCGGGTACGTGCCTTCCAGGATCAGCTGCTGGGACTGGTGGCCCAGGTGGAGGCAAGCATCGACTTTCCCGAAGAGGGGATTGAAGAGGCCACCCGCGAGGATATGGTGGAATCGGTGCGCGCTGTCATGGGCGAGCTGGAGGATCTCCTCCGGCAGGCCCGTTCCGGCAAGGTTTACCGGGAAGGATTACGCACTGTCATTGTGGGACGACCCAATGTGGGTAAATCCTCCCTGCTCAACTCCCTCCTGCGGGAAAAACGGGCCATCGTTACCGAGATCCCAGGCACCACCCGGGATATTATTGAGGAAGTAGTGAACATCCGGGGCATACCCATTCGCCTGGCCGATACGGCCGGGCTGCGGAAGACCGACGACATTGTGGAAAAGATCGGCGTGGAGCGTTCCCGGGATCTGGTGAAAATGGCCGACCTGGTGCTGGTGGTTTTGGACGCCAGCACGGGATTGACACCCGAGGACCTCTCCGTCCTTGAACTGGTGCGGGAGCAAAAGGGGATTATTCTGGTAAACAAGAGCGATATTGGCAATGGTGAGGCCCTGGCGCGGCAGGTGGGCCAGCTTTTCCCGGACAAGCCCGTGAAGGTGATCTCGGTGAAGACCGGCGAGGGCCTGGCCCAGGTGGAAGAGGCCATCGAACAGATGGTTCTCGGCGGCCAGGCGGTGGCGTCACAACTGCCCCTGGTCAGCCACGTGCGCCACAAGCAGGCCCTGGCTCGCTGCCACGAGCACCTGCAGGAAGTGATCCGCGCTTTATCCGCCGGCGAAAACCTGGATTTAGTGGCCATCGATTTGCGGGCGGCCTGGGAGGCTTTGGGTGAAATTACCGGCACCACGGTTGCCGAGGATATCGTGGACCGGATTTTCCGGGATTTCTGTATCGGAAAGTGAGGTCTGGCTTTCGTGGAATACCTGGCAGGAAAATATGATGTGATCGTCGTGGGGGCGGGCCATGCCGGCTGCGAGGCGGCCCTGGCCGCGGCCCGCATGGGCTGCCGTACCCTGGTTCTGACGTTAAATTTAGATAATGTGGCCCTGATGCCCTGCAACCCGGCCGTGGGCGGGCCGGCCAAGGCCCAGCTGGTGCGGGAAGTGGATGCCCTGGGGGGCGAGATTGGACTCAACACCGACCGCACGGCCATCCAGATGCGTCTGTTAAATACCGCCAAGGGGCCGGCGGTGCGGGCCCTGCGGGCCCAGGCGGACAAAAAACGCTACCAGTGGAGCATGAAGAAAGTTTTGGAAAGCCAGGAGCGCCTGGACGTAAAGCAGGTCCTGGTGGAGCGCTTGCTGGTGCGGGGCACTCGCGTGGAGGGAGTCGTGGGAACTACCGGGGCCAAATTTCTGGCTCCAGTGGTGATCCTCACCACCGGGACCTATCTGAACGGCCGTATCATTATCGGCGATCTGGCTTATACCGGCGGTCCCAACGGCCAGTTTGCCGCCGTGGGATTGTCCGATTCCCTGCGGGAGCTGGGGCTGGAACTGGGTCGCTTTAAAACCGGCACCCCCGCCCGGGTGGACCGGCGGACTATAGATTTCAGTAAGCTGACCATCCAGCCGGGGGACGACCGCCTGCTTAACTTTTCATTTGTTTCCCCCGTGACCCACCGGGAGCAGGTGCCCTGCTGGCTTACGTATACCACTGAGGAAACCCACCGCATTATCCGGGAGAACCTGCACCGCTCTCCCCTTTTCAGCGGTTTCATTAAGGGGACGGGGCCCCGCTACTGCCCTTCCATTGAGGACAAGGTGGTGCGTTTTGCCCACCGCCCCAGCCACCAGGTGTTCATTGAGCCTGAAGGTCTGGATACGGTAGAGATGTACGTCCAGGGCATGAGCACCAGCCTTCCCGAGGATGTTCAGCTGGCCATGCTGCGCTCACTGCCCGGCCTGGAAAAGGTGGAGATAATGCGCCCGGGCTATGCCATCGAGTACGATTATCTCATTCCCACCCAGTTGAAACTTTCCCTGGAGTGCAAGACCATTAGCGGTTTGTTCAGTGCCGGGCAGGTTAACGGCACTTCCGGTTACGAAGAGGCGGCCGCTCAGGGCATTATTGCCGGCATTAACGCCGCCCGTTTCATTCAGGATAAAGACCCGTTGATTCTGTCCCGTTCCGAGGCCTACATTGGCGTGCTGATCGACGACCTGATCACCAAGGGTACCAACGAGCCCTACCGCATGCTTACCTCCCGGGCCGAATATCGTTTACTCCTGCGCCAGGATAATGCAGACCTGCGGCTCACGGAAAAGGGTTACGAGGTGGGACTGGTTACTCCCGAACGGTACCGGGTTTTTGAAAAGAGGCGTCGCCTGATTAATGAAGAGGTTGACCGTTTGCGCCGCACCATGGTCACGGTGGATGAAAAGGTGCAGGCCATACTGGAAGGGGCCGGCAGTTCCCCACTGCAGCAGGCTGCCTCACTGGCCGCTTTGTTGCGCCGGCCTGAGATTACCTACCGGCACATTAAGGAAATAGATCCGGGGGCTCCCGAGCTGCCCGGGGATGTAGAAGAAGAAGTGGAGATCCAGATTAAATATGAAGGCTACATTAAAAAGCAGCAGGCCCAGGTGGACCGGTTTGAAAAGCTGGAGAACCGGCGTATTCCCGATGACATAGACTATAGCGCCATCAAAGGGCTGGCCACTGAGGCAAGGCAAAAGCTGGAACAAATTCGCCCCCGTTCCATCGGCCAGGCAAGCCGTATATCAGGGGTCAATCCCGCCGATATTGCCGTGCTCCTGGTTTACCTGGAGAGCCGCCACCGGGCGCAAAAGGTAGAAGATAGCCATGATGGGCAAAAGTAGCCTTCACCCAGGGACAGTGCCGTGCCTTTCGCGGCAGCTTAAGGGGGTAGTATTGTTTGCATGAATTCAAGCAATTGCTTCGTGACGCCGCCGGCGCTTTGGGCATTTCCCTGATGGAAAACATGTGCGAACGTTTTCTTCGTTATTACCGTTTGTTGATCGAGTGGAATGAAAAGTTTAATTTAACCTCTCTGATTGAGCCCCGGGACGTCGCGATAAAGCATTTTATCGATTCTTTAACCTGCCTGCTGGTCCATAACCCCGCCGGTGGGGCCAGGGTCGTTGATATTGGTACCGGTGCAGGTTTTCCCGGTTTGCCGGTGAAAATTGTGCGTGAAGATCTACATTGTACCCTGGTCGAATCAACCGGCAAAAAGGTTTCGTTTTTGCGCCACGTGGCCGGTGCTTTGGGCATGACGGGCGTGGATGTGGCCTGCGGCCGGGCCGAGGATCTGGCCCGTCATGTCCATTACCGGGCTTCTTTTGATCTGGCTCTGGCCCGGGCAGTAGCTCCGCTTCCCGTATTGCTGGAATTTGCACTTCCCTTTTTGAAAACTGGGGGCCTTTTTATTGCCCTCAAGGGCCCGGCGGTGCAGGAGGAACTGCCTGCCAGCGGCAATGCATTGAATATTCTAGGTGGTACTGTAAAAGAGGTTAAAACAGTTTTTTTGCCTTTAACCGGCGACGAAAGGAAAGTGGTCTTAATTGAAAAAACGGGACCTACACCGGAAAAATATCCGCGACGGCCGGGCGTCCCGCAACGCCGCCCGTTGTAGGTTTTTCCTGTTGTAGCTTAATTTTCAAAAAGCTTTTTTATCATACATAAAGTGATACCTTGCGGGGCAACTTATCATTGGAGGTGAGTAGCCCTATGCCACAACAAATTAAATGTTCCGTTTCGGAGTGCCAGTATAACAGCGATTTGGCATGTGACGCTCCAATGGTTCAGGTAGACCGCAACGGTGTCAGTAAGGCCAGTAATTCTCCTCAAACCAAATGTGAAACTTTTAAACCACGGGGTTAGCACCGGGAAATGGCCGCTGTTTTAGACAGTGGCCATTTTCTTGCAGGAACAGCAGCCGGTTCTGTTGAATAATTGCCCACATGAAGCAGTTGAAGGAGTGGTTATCTTTGGGAAAGACCATCGCCATTGCCAATCAAAAAGGAGGTGTGGGCAAAACAACCACGGCAGTAAATCTGGCGGCATGGCTTTCCCTCATGGGAAAACAGGTTCTTCTGGTGGATATTGATCCCCAGGGTAATGCCACCAGCGGCCTGGGCATTGATAAAGACCAGCTGCAGTTTTGCATTTACGATGTTATCATTGAAGCAGAAGAACTGGTCAATGTTATTGTGGACTCCTCCCTGCCCGGTTTAAAGGTGGTCCCGGCCACCATTGAGCTGGCCGGGGCTGAAATTGAGCTTGTATCCATGGTCGACCGGGAGCGCATCCTGCGCCGGGCAATTCAACCCGTACGGGAGCAATTTGATTTTATTTTTGTGGATTGTCCACCTTCCCTTGGTTTACTAACCCTCAACGCCCTGGCTGCCGCCGATTCGGTTTTAATTCCCATTCAATGCGAATATTATGCTCTCGAGGGGGTTGGTCAATTGATGAATACCATTCACCTGGTTCAAAGACGTTTGAACCCCCAACTGGAGCTGGAAGGCATATTGTTGACCATGTTTGACGGGCGAACCAACCTCAGCATTCAGGTGGTGGAAGAGGTAAAAAAATTTTTCCCGGGCAAGGTGTATAAGACCATCATTCCCCGCAATGTTCGCTTGAGTGAGGCCCCCAGTCACGGGCAGCCGATCATGATTTACGATCGCCGTTCCCGGGGGTCGGAGGTTTATCATGAGCTGGCTAAGGAAGTGATGGGCATTGAGTAAGAAGCGCGGTCTTGGTAGAGGGCTGGGTGCTTTAATCCCCGTGGTGCAATCCGAAGGTGAGGGTGCGCTCCAGGAGATCCGGGTTGACGAAGTGCAGCCGAACCCCCGCCAGCCCCGCCAGGCCATTGACCAGGAAAAAATTCAAGAGCTTGCGCTTTCCATACAGGAGCACGGCGTTGTACAGCCCATTGTGGTCCGGCCTGTTCCCGGCGGCAAGTATGAGATCATAGCCGGGGAGCGTCGCTGGCGGGCCTGCCGTATGCTGGGCCTGGAGTTTATCCCGGCCATCATCCGTGATTACGGCGATCTGGAGGCTTCAGCCATTTCCCTGATCGAAAATGTGCAGCGGGAAGACCTGAACCCGCTGGAAGAAGCGGTGGCCTACCGCAGGCTAATTGACGAGTTTGGGCTTACCCAGGAAGATATCGCCAGGCTGGTGGCAAAAAGCAGGCCCTTCATTGCCAATACCCTGCGTTTATTGAGCCTTCCTCCGGAAGTGCAGGATATGCTCAACGCGGGTCTGATTACAGCCGGCCACGCCCGGGCCATCCTTTCCCTGGACGATGCGGCCACCCAAATTGCCGCGGCCCGGGAAGTGGTTTCTGGTGGTTTAAATGTCCGTGAGACCGAGGAATTGATCCGCCGTTTTTCCGACAAAGATGGTAAAAACCATGAGCCTGCACAAAAACAGGCATCTCCTTCTTCCCGTAGTAAAGATGAGGAATTAGAATCTATGGAGGATATGCTTGGTGGTGCCCTGGGTACAAGAGTGCGTATTCGTTCCCGGCGGGGTGGCCGGGGGGTTATTGAAATTACCTTTGAGAGCCGGGCACAACTGGACGAAATTATTAACCTGCTTATGAATTGATTAATTTTTTATTTTGGAGCTTGCTATAGGTCAATGAAACAATTTAAGGGTTTTAAAAATGTTTCACGTGTTACATGACGGTGAAACAACAATGCGGGGGATAGAGTATGGATGATTTTAAACTCGGCTTTTTGCTCGGTCTGCTGGTGGGAGAGGGCCATTTTGGCGGTGACGGCAGGCAACCACAGATAACTCTGCGCATGCATGCGCGGCACCACCGTCTTTTTGAGTGGCTGACTCAGAACGTTCCGGGCTCGCGCCTGTACGGTCCGTATACCCATGGCGGCCGTAACTACTACCAGTGGATGCTCAGGGGCGAAAGTTTGAAAAAAATATTACCCCTCCTCGATACGCTTCCGATTGCTGAAATTTCTCCAGTTACCTATGCCCGTTACGAAAAGATGAAGGTGGAATACGGTCTTTCCAGTGATCGAAAAACAAAGGGGTCATAAACTATTCTTGAAGTTTATCCAGGGCCGCCTGCCGGGCGGCGTGGTAAATTTCCTGGATAGGGCGACTCGAGCTCTCGGCCAGCCGGCGGCAATCCTCATATTCCGGACTGACCTGCAGGGGATTATCCGGCGTCAAATAGGCCACCTTCACCCCGACCTGACCCCATGGGGTCTGCACTTGAACCTGATGCCGGTTAAGAACGCTTCGCCGCTCTTGCCTGATCCGCACCCCCAGGGTGGTTGTTTCCCGGAAAATAATGCCGAGCAGAACTTCCTCCAGAGCGGGAGGGCAGAGAACCGTTAAACGGGTGCCGGGACGCCCTTTTTTCATGATGGTGGGCGTAAGAAACACGTCCAGGGCGCCGCCCTGCCGCAACAGGTGGTCAACGTACGAAAAAAACTCGGGATTCATATCGTCAATGTCAGTTTCCATGACCAGCACCGTATCGCCGCCCCCGGGCGTTCCAGTGCTTGAGCCCTGGATGTGTTTGCCCAAAAATACCCGCAACAAGTTAGGGACGGAAAAATTGTGGGCGCCGATGCCGTAGCCAATACCGGCAATTTGCATGGGCGGCAGTGGGCCAAATTCCGCAGCCAGCGTTGTGGCGATGGCTGCGCCGTCAGCAGTAACCAGTTCCCCTTCAGCATCTACCGTGTATACGGGAACCCCCAGCATCAACTCTGCCGTGGCCGGGGCCGGAACGGGCATAACACCGCCGGTACGAATCAGGGGGCCGTGGCCCACCGGCAAAGGGGAGCAGTAAACCCGCTCCACCTGCAGCATGAAAAGGGCCAGACAGCTGCCTGTTACGGCCAGGACTGATTTTATGAATTGCCCACCCTCGAAACACACCTCCCGGGGGGAGATGCCCCGCACCCTGGCTTCGGCACAGGCAAGGCGCTCAAAAACGCGGCCGGCAGTTTTTTTAATTGGTGCAGGCAGGGAACTTGAGGCAATGAGCTCCAGGACGTCGCCAAGCTGGTAAGAAGACCGGAACGGTGTGTCCACGGAAAAGAACAACCGGATCCCCCGCCAGCCTCCCTTTACTTCTTCTGTTATATTAACCTCAAAGCCACCGAGATGTAGAAAGTTGAGCTGGCCAGTCAGCTCCCGGGCATTTACTCCCCCGTCTATTAAGGCCGCCAGGAGCATCTCCCCGCTGATACCACCCACACAATCAAGGTAGGCTATGTTCACGGCTTAATAACCATCCTTTCACAGGTTTTTTTTACCCCTTCAAAATTAAAAGAAGTTCACTTTGGCAAACATTTTACGTTTGATTACCCCCGAATTTAAGTATACTCAAATCAGGGATATAAGCGATAGGTCCAGGATTCAAAAAAGGTGGTGGCAACCAGATGATTTTTTCCGACCGTGTTGAAGCGGGAAAAAAGTTGGCCGGGGAAATGGCTGGTGTCTGCAAGCACAACGGATTGGTGCTGGCCATACCCCGGGGAGGGGTGGTGGTGGGGGCGGAAATCGCCCGGTCACTGGGCATGCCCCTGGACGTGATTATCCCCAGAAAAATTGGGGCGCCGCACAATCCGGAGGTGGCCATCGGAGCAGTGACGCAGGATGGTACAACCTTTTTCAACCATTCATTGCTTGCTTTTCTGGGGCTGGAAGAAAAAGATCTGACCGGGCTCGTGGATGAACAGAAAAGGGAAATAAAAAGGCGGATGATCCTGTACCGGGGCGGGGTTGAATACCCGGATTATAGCGGGCGGTGCATTATCGTTGTTGACGACGGCATTGCCACCGGCTACACGGTGCTGGCCGCCCTTCGCTGGATCCGGCAAAAATTTAAGCCCCAGAAGCTCATTTTGGCCGTTCCGGTGGCGCCGCGGGACACCCTGGACCGGCTGAAAGACGAGGTGGACCAGCTGGTGGTGCTGGCGGCTCCGGACGATTTTTACGCCGTGGGGCAGTTTTACCGGGATTTCAGCCAGACCACCGATCAGGAAGTGATTCAAATATTAAAAGAAAGAACGGCCCCACAGGCGTAAAATTCTCCGCTCTTCGCCCTCGCCTTACGAGCAAGAAAGGCAAAAGGCGCGGGAACTTCCCGGCGAGGTGAGTTAAAAAAGTACCTCCCGGTCATACTAACAGGGAACGGGAGGTGTTTGAATATGTCCAAAAAAATTGCTGTAGAAGAAAACTTAACGGGGCTGAGGGAGCTCCTGCGGGAGCAGGGGTATACAGTGGTAAACCCCGGCAACAGTGAAAATGTCCTGGCCATAGTGGTTACGGGGCTGGACAACAACACCATGAACATGCAGGACATTACCACAAAGGTACCGGTGATTGATGCGGCCGGGAAAACACCGGACCAGATTTTATCGCGGATTAAGGAACTGGAATGATCAAAAACGGACGTAAATATTCAGTAAAACCGTTATGACGAGGATGCGGGTTTAAAGTTAACGGTAACGCCCCTCAAACAAGAAACCCGGGTCAAATTTCCCGGGTTTCTTGTTTAGTACAGAGGGCTATGGTGTGCAATATCCCCTGGGCAATAACATCGGCCATGCGCATAACCAGATTCAGTCTGGTGTTCTGCAGAACAAGGTACTCCATGAAACCGCCCACGTTAACAATGCCGGTGATGTGAATCTCACCCACCGGGGGCAGTTTTTTGTTTACCCCGGCTCCCGGGTGCAGGGCACCATCCCCTATGGTAACAAAGCCGACGCTGTCCACACTACCCAGGGATGCGTCCACGGCGATTACCAGGGGATTTTGGTGCACCCGGTATATTTCATCCAGCTTTTCCTGTAAATTGCTGGCATGAACAGGCTGGTCCAGGGTGCCGTAGACGGCAAAAAGATCCTGATTGCTGGAGGCCAGCTTGGTGCCCACCAGCGGGCCGAGACAGTCGCCGGTGGACCGGTCGGTGCCAATACACAACAGAACCAGGGGCTGGCCGGATAGCCCGCTGTATCGCTCCAGGCGGGCAAAAAGATCATAACCAAATTTTTTGGCCGCCATGGGATCTTCTATATGAACCCTTGTCTTACCACCAGCCATTAAATCCTGTATATCCTGGGCCTTGTCAATCATCTTGGATTCCCCCTGATTTGCCAATAACTAGTATATTTATTTCCCCTCAAGCCTGGAATTATTCCTGGGAAGCTTAATTTTGGTCAACTTGTCACCCCCGCTGCATAGGAATGAAAAAGGGGGTGGTGGACTTGCCGGGAAACGGTTGGTTCCGGCAATGGTTTCAGGTTAGTGCCCTTTATGTTGGCACGGTGATTGGTGCCGGGTTTGCCTCCGGCCAGGAAATTATGCAGTTCTTTATTATTTTTGGAGAAAAAGGGCTCTGGGGCGTCATTTTAGCAACTCTGCTCTTTGGCATGATGGGGTTTTTGTTAATGACCCTCACCACGGCCCTTGGGTGCAGCAGTTACGCGGAACTGCTCCCGCTCTTGATGGGACGCAGGCTGGCCCGGGTGGTAGACTGGCTGAGCCTGGCCATGTTGCCGGGAGGACTGGCCGTAATGCTGTCCGGCAGCGGTGCCTTATTCCATGAACAATTCGGCCTTCCTACGGAACTGGGGGCACTGCTGGCTGCACTGATTACGGCCCTGGTCATTTTGGGCGGGCTGGAAGGGGTACTCGTGGCAAACATGATCCTGGTGCCGGTGAAAATATGCATTATCGCCCTGGTTTGCCTCCTCGCCGTTATTCACCACGGCGGGTGGCCCGAGATAGCGGAAGCAGGCAAGCCACTGACCGGGGCAGGCCGGCACTGGCTCTGGTCCAGCATCCTTTACGTGTCTTACAACATGGTCGTACCGCTGGCCGTATTGTCCTCACTGGGGCGCAGCGTGGAGCAAAGGCCGGGGGTTGTGGGCGGATTTACTGGCGGGATTGCCCTGGGCACCACGGCAGTCCTGGTCACCCTGGCGGGTCTGTTTTTTTATCCCCAGATAACCTGCTATCAGGTGCCGCTTTTGTGCATTGCCGGCGACCTGGGAGAAGGCTGGCGGCACGGGTTGGGGATGTTGATCTGGCTGGCCATTTTAACCACCGCCATTGCGGACGCCCATGGCTTTGCCAGCCGCCTTGCTGCCGGCGGGGGCCGGTCCTACCGCCTGGTAGGCCTGGGGACAATTATACTCACCCTTCCTCTGGCCGGGATGGACTTTACCCGACTGGTGCAAATACTTTACCCGCTATTTGGTTACGCCGGCCTGATGATCATGGCCGGCCTGTTAATTACGCCCTTTAAGTTAAAATGGCTCCTCAGGGAATGGAAATAGGAAGGAATCGGGCAAGTGTTGCGAGAAAAAATGATCTTCAAAATAAAAAAGGCAAAAAAGAAAGGGCGGTTTGGTTTATTGAACTGGCTTGATTTATTCCTGCTGTGGATGATTGGCTGGTCAACATGGCGGGGTGTGCAGACCGGCCTGGTGGCAGGCCTGACACGGCTGTGCGGCCTCCTTGTAGGTCTGTTTCTGGCCAGGGAATTTCAGGCCCCCCTGGCGGCATACCTCAGGCAGCAATGGCCGTTGGATCAATGGATTAAATCCTGGTTTTCCGCCCCTGCTATTGGCCAGGCTCCCGGGCCCCTGTCGGGATGGGACCTGTATATAGCGCAGGGCCTGCTCGAGGTGCTGTCCTTTATGGCCATCCTGCTGGTTGCCGCCCGCTTGATTGGCTGGCTGGGACAGTTGCTGGCCCGGGCGGCCAGGTTCAGCTTTCTCGGTCCCGTTGACCGGGTTGGCGGACTGGTCCTGGGCATTGTCCGGGGGATTGTGGCGGCAGCCATATTATTAGCAGCGATCTTTGCCTTTCAGAATGCAACCGGATCCTGGCTTCCCGGTGAGCCCCTGCCATGGCTTGCCCGGGCAGTTGAGTCATCTCGACTGACCCAATTCCTGGCTCCTGTTGTCGAAGCGTTACAACAGCTAATGCCCGTTCTTATGGCTCTCTACACTTAAAAAAGGTACATGAAATGCTAAGTTGCCGGCAGCGGGGAAATAATACCTTTGTCCGGAGTATATCGATAGGGGGAGTAAAAATGACACAGAACATAAAAAATCAATCCGGTACCACGCCGGTTTGGACAAAGCTGAACAGCTCGGAGCAGGAGGCGGTGATGAACCTGACGGAAGAGTATCGACAGTTCATCTCCGCCGCCAAGACGGAACGGGAAACAATCGACATGGCGGTTATGACGGCTCAAAACAGGGGCTTTGTTCCGCTGGAACAAAGCTCCGCCCTGCAACCGGGAGAGCGGGTTTTTGCCACCTGGCGGGGCAAATGCATGGCCATGGCCGTAATCGGCAGCGAACCCCTGGAAAAAGGTTTGAACGTTGTGGGCGCCCACGGGGACAGCCCCCGCCTGGATTTAAAACCCCGGCCGCTTTACGAAGAGGCGGACCTGGCCCTGTTCAAGACACACTACTACGGGGGGATTAAAAAATACCACTGGGTTGGCATTCCCCTGGCCCTGCACGGGGTGGTGGTAAAGGAAGACGGGCAGGTGCTTAAAGTGGTCATCGGAGAAAGGGAAACGGATCCCGTCTTTACCATAGCCGACCTGCTCCCCCACCTGGCCAGGGACCAGATGGAGAAAAAAATGGGTGAAGGGATCAGCGGCGAGGGATTGAACCTGCTGGTGGGCGGTCTGCCGTTAACCGGCGGGGAGGTGCAGGAAAAAATCAAGCAGACCGTGCTCGATTATCTGAACCGGGAATACGGGTTGCAGGAGGAAGATTTTATCAGCGCGGAAATTGAAGCCGTGCCGGCCTGGCCGGCCCGGGACGTGGGTTTGGACGGGAGCATGATTGGGGCCTACGGCCAGGATGACCGGGTAAGCGTTTTTACCACCTTGAGGGCCATAGTGGACTTGCCGGCTCCATCGCGAACGGCAGTAGCCCTTTTCGTGGACAAAGAGGAAATTGGCAGTGTGGGCAACACCGGGATGTACTCGGCCTTTTTCACCAATTTTGTGGCCGAGCTGGCCGCCCGGATTGTTCCCCGGTACAGTGAACTGGTTTTGCGGCGGATCCTGGCCAACTCCCGGGCTATTTCGGCCGATGTGAATGCCGGGCTTGACCCCAATTATCCCGATGTGATGGATAAACTGAATGCCGCCCGGCTGGGGCACGGCGTGGTTTTGACCAAGTACACGGGCTCCGGAGGTAAAAAAGGGGCCAGCGACGCTCACGCCGAGTTCATGGGCCTGGTGCGCCAACTGTTTAACCGGCATGGTGTGGCCTGGCAGAGCGGCCTTTTAGGAAAAGTGGACCAGGGGGGCGGCGGTACCATTGCCTATCTGCTGGCCGTACACGGCATGGACGTGGTTGATTGCGGGGTTCCCCTGCTTGGGATGCATTCCCCCTTTGAGGTGGCCCACAAGGTGGACATTTACATGGCTTACCGGGGATACCGGGCTTTCCTCGGGGCCTAGAGGCGGAGGGTTGTTGCCATGGAGGGTATTTGGGGATCCCCAATGATGCAGGTCGCCCTGGCCCAGGTGGCCGCCGTTGACTGGGGCAAAGTTTTCGGTACGGCCATCAAGGTTTTGCTCATCCTCGTGCTGGCCTTCGTGATCATGCGCCTGGGCGACGCTGCTGTGGAACGTTTTTTCAATAACTGGAACAAGCTTGGTCCCGTGGACGGCCGGCGGGCTCAGACCCTGCGCACCCTGCTGAAAAGCGGCCTGCGCTACACCGTCTACTTTATCGCCATGGTTACCATTTTGAACCTCTTCGGTGTGCGGGTGGAAGCCATCCTGGCCGGGGCCGGCGTGGTGGGTCTGGCGGTGGGTTTTGGCGCCCAAAACCTGGTCCGGGACGTGATCACCGGGTTTTTTCTTCTACTGGAGGACCAGTTTGCCGTAGGTGACTACATTACCGCGGCCGGGGTAAGCGGTACGGTGGAAGAGATGGGCCTGCGGGTGACCCGCCTGCGGGATTTCGGCGGGGAACTGCACATCATCCCCAACGGCCAAATTACCCAGGTCACCAATCACAGCCGGGGCAATATGCGGGCCCTGGTGGAAGTGGGCGTTGCCTACGAGGAAGACCTGGACCGGGTTACGGCCGTGCTGCAACAGGTCTGCGAGCAGGCCGCCCGGGACATGGCCGATATCATAGCCGAAGGCCCCCACGTGCTGGGGGTGGTAAATTTCGGTCAATCGGATGTGGTGATCAGGATCATTGCCTACACCAAACCCATGCAGCAATGGTATGTGGAGCGGGAGCTGCGGCGCCGGATCAAAGAAGCTTTTGACCGGGAAAATATCGAAATCCCTTACCCCAGGCGGGTGGTGTTGAGTATGAGCGGGGGTGAAAGGCGTGATCAGGTATCAGGTTGGTGATGTGGTGAGAACCCGTAAGCCCCACCCCTGCGGGGGTGACCAGTGGGAAGTGATGCGCACCGGGATAGATTTTCGCATCAAGTGTCTGACCTGCGGCCGGGTGGTAATGATCCCTCGGCCCAAGTTTGAAAAAAGCGTGCGGGCAATTGTGCGCTCGGGTCGGGATGATAATCAAACAGATAAATAATGGATGTACTATTTGCTTCAAAGAGAACCGGGCTTCTCCCCGGGGCCAGGGTTTCTGAAACCGGTTCATGCAGGATAGCTGCAGGTTGTTGCTATTTGTACATTATTATGCTATAATCTTCAAGTCAAATTTTTGACGTCATCCGCCCTGCTCTACCCCCAGGAAGGTAGGGCCAGCAGTCCACAGGGAGGAGGTGTGTTCAGTGCGTAGCTATGAATGTGTTTTCATTCTACGCCCGGATCTTGACGAGGAAAGGGCCGGCGAGGTGGCGGAAAAGTTCAAGTCCCTCGTGGAAAACCACGGCGGGGAAGTCACCAGGTTGGAGAAATGGGGCAAGCGCCGCCTGGCCTACGAAATTGCCCACACCCGGGAAGGCCTGTACATGATCATGCAGTTCAATGCCGCTCCGGAAGTGGCCCAGGAGCTGGACCGGGTGCTCAAGATTACGGAAGACGTTCTGCGTCACATCATTGTGCGCCAGGCGGCTTAAAAAGAAAAATCTCCCGACAACCGACCGGTTTTAAAAACCGGCCTGCCCTGCCGGGGAGAGAATAAAACCGAGGCGGTGGAAAGATGCTCAATAAAATCATTCTAATCGGGCGCCTGGTCAGGGAGCCCGAACTGCGGTACACGCCCAGCGGTGTGGCGGTGGCCAGATTTACCATAGCGGTGGACCGCCCCTTTGCCAACCGGCAGGGGGAGCGGGAGGCTGATTTTATTGACATCGTGGTCTGGCAGAAGCAGGCGGAAGTTTGTACGCAGTACCTGGGCAAAGGTCGGTTGGTGGCCGTGGAAGGCCGTTTGCAGATCCGCTCCTACGACGACAGCCAGGGAGTGCGGCGCAAAGCGGCCGAAGTGGTGGCCGAACAGGTGCGCTTCCTGGACCGG
Source organism: Desulfofundulus salinus (assembly GCF_003627965.1). Lineage (NCBI taxonomy): Bacteria > Bacillati > Bacillota > Clostridia > Eubacteriales > Peptococcaceae > Desulfofundulus > Desulfofundulus salinus. The sequence goes on from NZ_RBWE01000001.1 coordinate 26,520, forward strand.
CCCCGGGAGGGCCAGGCCGCTGCGGGCGCCGGGAGCAATGATTTTGCACTGGCTGAAAGTGGATACAGCGAAGTTAACTTCAGCGAGGACGATATACCATTCTAGGCGCTACCTCCAGCCCATACTACCTGAGCCCAACGATATCCGGGGCGCGGCCGTCACGGAGGAGCACCGGCGACGATGGACGACTGCCGACCGGGGTTTGTGCGCCAATATCTTCTAAAGGCTATGCGGTAAGGGGTGAATTCATTGGCGAAGAGGGAAAGGGGACGCCGGGGCAAGAAACGCATCTGCAACTTCTGCGTGGATAAAATAGACATTATCGATTATAAGGATGTACCCCGGCTGAAAAAGTACATTACCGAACGGGGTAAGATTTTACCCCGGCGCATATCCGGGAACTGTGCCCGGCACCAGCGGATGCTGACCGTGGCCATTAAAAGGGCACGGAACATAGCCCTCCTGCCTTTTACAGCCGAGTAAAACACGAAGGGGAACTGCCGGTTCCCCTTAATTTATTTGTACCTCCCCTGGGTCTGCCTTTAATGTTATGGGACTGTCTGTGCATCAAAAGGCGTCTAACTTTGAGGTCCCCTGCCAGCGGGGCCAGCAAATAACAGGCCCAAGTTAAGTGAAGGGGGCAGGAAAAGCAGGGCCGCTTCGCGAATTTAGTCCTGGATTACACGAAAGGGGGCAGCCCATGTTCGGACCCCATCACCATCAGGATACGGATATCGCCAAAAACATACGGGTAGTTGAATGGTTGAAGGCAGATTTGCTGGCTTCCCTCTCTGCTTTGTTCAAAGCCATGCTGCGGGGTAATGAAGAACGGCTCCTGGATGCCTTTAGCAGCATTATTATTACCTGTTACGTACTGGGGCGCCGGCTGGGGATTAGCTTTACCCGGATGGATCTCAAGCTGGAGTCCAAACTGCGCCAGGGTATCGATGAGGGACACGAAATGGAACGGTGGTATGGAGATCTATCCGCCCTGCTGGCCCACCTGGTAGAAAAAAAGAGGTGATCCCTTGGCTTCCCGGTTACGCCATGATGCCCTGGTGGAGGGGGCGTTTATTGCCGGCCTGACGGTGGTCATCGCCCTTTCAGGTCTTTCTGTGCCGCCGCTGTTTCTCTTGAGCAACCTCGTTACCCCTTTGCCCCTGGCCGTGCTTGTGCGGAGGCATGATCTCAAAACCGGTGCCGTAGCCCTGATGGTGGCGGCGGCGCTTTTGTTCGTGCTTTACGGGCGGCCGGTTACCGTGCTGATGCTGGTCATCCAGATGGGCCCCCTGGGCCTTTTACTGGGGCTGCTTTTTAAAAACCACGTACGGGCCGGTCTTGCCGTAGCGGTAGCCGCTGTGGTTGCGGCCGGGTTGACCTTGCTGACCCTTGTTTTGGGCTTTTGGATTACCGGTATTAATCCCCTGGTAATCGGGCCCCAGATGCACCAGGGCGCAGAACATCTCCTCGAGTGGTACCGCCAGCAGGGCTTTATTGAGCCGGGGATGGAAGAGGAGCTGCGCCGCCTGCTCCAGGAAATGATACAGCTGGCCGCTATTTTGCTGCCGGCCAACCTGGTCATCTGGTCACTGGTTTCCACCTTCATTACCTATTACCTGGGGCAGGTGGTTTTCCGGCGCCTGGGATACGTGGTTACGCCCCTGCCTTCTTTCAGGGAATGGCAATTTCCCTGGTACCTTGTGTGGATCCTGATCCTGGGACTGGCCCTCTTCATGGGGGGCGATGCCCTGGGGAAGCAAGTTTTTTCCGCTGCCGGGAAAAACCTTTTATACATTGGTGCCTGTCTTTACCTGGTCCTGGGATTGGCTGTGGTCAGCTTTTATTTTGCTCGCTGGCAGCTTTCCAGGTCGGTAAAAATCCTGCTGGCCGTGGCCCTTTTGCTGTACTGGCCCTTTGCCGTCATTATGCTGATCACCCTGGGTCTGGTGGATTCCCTGTTAAATATCAGGCATCTTAATCATCACGGGGATAAAGGAGGGGATTGAAAAGTGAAGGTTATTTTGCTGGAAGACGTGAAAAATCTCGGTACCAAGGGTGCCGTGGTGAATGTAAGCGACGGCTATGCCCGGAACTTTTTAATACCCCGGCGGCTGGCGGTGGAGGCTTCGCCGGGGAGAATGAAGGAGCTGGCCCAGCAAAAGGCCGTCGAGGCCAGAAAAAAGGAAGAGGCCGAGGCACGGGCCAGGGACCTGGCCGCCCGGTTGGATGGGCTCACCGTACAGGTAAAGGCAAAGGTCGGCGAGGGCGGCCGGTTGTTTGGCGCGGTAAACAGCAAGGACATCGCCGAGGCTCTGGAACGGCAGCACCAGATTGCCGTAGACAAGAAAAAGATCCTGCTCAAGGAACCCATCAAACAGCTGGGTGAACAAACCCTGGTGGTTAAACTTCACCCCAACGTACAGGCACAGGTCAAGGTAGCAGTAGTTCCCGCAGAATAATGGTAAATATTCAGTAAAACCGTTATGAGGAGGATGCGGTGCTGTCGGCGCGGAGCACTGGAGTGAGCGAGGACAGCGCCGCATCCAACCGGATTCACTGAATATTTACGAATAATGCAGCAAGGCACGTAGAAAGGAGTAGCCGGGGCAATGAAAGTTTTTTTGCATAAGTTCAAAGGCAGCAAGGAAGAACCCGGTACCAGGCTCAAGGGAGTGGAACAACTTCGCCGCCAGGTGAACGCCCTCTATGGCCTGGTGGCCAACATCTATGGTTCGGATAAACTGGTTTTGCGGGCCGGGAAACTGAATGTCCTGCATTTAATGCGCTCTGAGCGCCTGGAAGACAGGGTTCTGGCCCTTCAGAAGCTGGTGTTTGAGGATCCCACCCTGGATACCGTGCCCTGTATAGAGGAGATTCCGGCTATTTTAGAGCAGATCGAAGAGGAAATTGCCGATATCCTGGCCCGGCGTACGGTGGAAGATGAACTGGAGAAAAAAATCAGTGAAAAGTTGCAGCAACGGCACGAAGAGTATGTAAAAGAAATTAAAATGCAGGTGCTCAAGGAAAATGCCGGCCCGGAAAATGCCCAGACCCTGAAGAAACTGGCCATTTTGGAGAAGCTGGAGCAGAAGAAACTGGCCCGTTCGGCAATAGAAGTGCTCCGCCCGGGGGATTTTTCGGAACTGGTAGGCCAGGAAAGGGCCGTGAAGGCGCTGCTGGCCAAACTGGCCTCCCCCTTTCCCCAGCACATTATTTTGTACGGCCCGCCCGGGGTGGGTAAAACTACCGCCGCCCGGCTGGCTTTGGAAGCGGCCAAGAACATCAACGGCTCCCCCTTTGCCAAGGATGCTCCCTTTGTGGAAGTAAACGGCACCGCCCTGCGGTGGGATCCCCGGGAGGTAACCAATCCCCTGCTCGGTTCGGTGCACGACCCCATTTACCAGGGTGCGCGGCGGGATTTAGCCGACAGCGGCGTACCCGAGCCCAAGCTGGGCCTGGTTACCGAGGCCCACGGGGGTGTTCTTTTCATTGATGAAATTGGTGAAATGGATCCCGTGCTGCAAACCAAGCTGCTGAAGGTGCTGGAGGATAAAAGGGTATTTTTTGATTCTCCCTATTACGATCCCCATGATCCCGCGGTGCCCCAGTACGTGCGCAAGCTTTTTGAGGAAGGGGCGCCAGCGGACTTCATTTTAATAGGGGCCACCACCAGGGAACCGGAGGAAATTAACCCGGCCATCCGTTCCCGCTGCGCGGAGGTTTATTTTGAACCCCTGACACCGCAGGACATCGAGCGCATCATCAGGCAGGCAGCAGAAAAACTGGGGGTGCGGATGGACGAGCAGGTGCCCCAGGTGATCAGCCAGTACACCATTGAAGGGCGAAAGGCCATTGGCATCCTGGCCGATGCTTACGGCCTGGCCTGCTACCGGGGCGGGGGAGAAGTGGGGGAAGAAGGCATCACTTTACAGGACGTCTACGAGGTAATTCAAGCCAGCCGCCTGAGCCCCTACGTCCTCCACAAGGCCTGCCCGGAAATGGAGGTAGGCAAGGTTTTTGGCCTGGGGGTAATAGGCTTTGTGGGCTCCGTACTGGAAATTGAGGCGGTGACCTTTCCGGCCCGCAACCAGGGCCAGGGTACCATCCGCTTTAACGATACGGCAGGGAGCATGGCCAGGGACTCTGTTTTTAACGCCGCTTCGGTGATGCGCAAAATTACCGGCGAGGACCTGGCCAGCTACGACGTACACATTAATGTGGTCGGGGGAGGGCGCATTGACGGCCCTTCCGCCGGTGCGGCCATCTTTCTGGCCATTTTAAGCGCCATCCAGGAAAGGCCAATTCCCCAGGACGTGGCCATTACCGGGGAGTTGTCCATTCAGGGGCGCATCCGGGGCGTGGGTGGCATCGTTGAAAAAATTTACGGTGCCCGCCAGGCCGGGATGCGCCGGGTGATTATCCCCGCGGAAAACAAAAGCGACGTCCCGGCCGGTCTGCAGGGGGTAGAAGTCATTCCGGTTGCCACGGTGGAGGAAATGCTGGAGCATATTTTCACCAGATAGCCAGTTAGTTATACAGGTGAAGGACTGTGAGTGAAAAAAGACCGCCGCAAAACATAGATGCGGAACAATCGGTGCTGGGGGCCCTGTTCCTGGACCGGGAAGCCATACCCCGGGTGGCCCGGTTGCTAAAGCCCGAGGACTTTTACCTGGAGGCCCACCGGAAAATATATGAGGCCATTCTCGCCCTGGATGAAGCGGGCGAGCCGGTGGATCTGCTCACCGTGACAAACTACCTGCAGGAAAAAAAGCTCCTGGAACTCATCGGCGGGGTTACCTATGTGGCCTCCCTGGCCAACGTGGTTCCTACCGCAGCCAATGTGGAATACTATGCCCGCATTGTCGAGGAAAAGGCCATCCTGCGCCAGTTAATAGAAGTGGCCGAAAGGATCGCGGGCCTGGGCTACGAGGGCAGCGAAGACGTGGAGCGGCTGATGGACGAGGCCGAAAGGATGATCCTGGAACTGGCTGCCCGCCGTTCTGCCGGCCTGTTTGTTTCCATAAAAGAAATACTGCAGCAAATTTTCGAGTACATCGAAGAGCGCTACCGCAATAAGGGAAAGGTCAGCGGCATTGCCAGCGGTTTTACCGATCTGGACCGGCTGCTCTGCGGCTTTCAGCCCGGGGACCTTATCATCATAGCCGGCCGGCCGGCCATGGGCAAAACCAGCCTGGGCCTCACCATCGCCCACCAGGTGGCCCTGCAGCACCAGGTGCCGGTGGCCGTCTTTAGCTTAGAGATGTCCCGGGCCCAGCTGGTGCAGCGGATGCTTTGCGCAGAGGCCATGGTGGACCAGCAAAAGGTGCGCAGCGGCTATTTATCCGCGGAGGACTGGGCCCGCCTTACCCAGGCGGCAGCCCGCCTGGCCAGGGCCCCCCTGTACATAGACGATACGGCCATCCTCTCACCCCGCCAGCTGCGGGCCAAGGCCCGCCGGCTGCAGGCGGAAAAGGGCCTGGGGTTGATCTTGATTGATTACCTGCAGTTAATGCAGGGCAGCCGCCGGGTAGAAAACCGTCAGCAGGAGATAGCGGAAATCTCCCGTTCCCTGAAAGGTGTGGCCAAAGACCTGAACGTGCCCGTGCTGGCCCTGGCCCAGCTCAGCCGGTCGGTGGAACAGCGGCAGGACAAAAGACCGATCATGTCCGATTTGCGCGAAAGTGGGTCGCTCGAACAGGACGCGGATGTGGTCATGTTTATTTACCGCGATGAGTACTACCGGCCCGATACGGAAAAACGGGGCATAGCGGAAATTATTGTGGCCAAACAAAGAAACGGCCCCACCGGGCTGGTGGAGCTAGCCTTCTTAAAGGAATTCACGCGGTTCATGAACCTGGCCAAAGAAGAGGAGCGTTAATATGATAAAATAGCTTACGGGTGAGCAGCCCGGGTAAGGCGTCAAGCTTAAAAAAGAGGGCGTACTGTCAAGCGTCAGTGACTTTGTCAGTGAAATTCGTCAGTGAAAATGTCACTCAGACACATTACTTATCTCATTCATCTGGGCTAAGAAAATGTCACTCCTGGTTTTTAATAAGGCGGCGGTCTTGACAGCCACCCCTCACGTGGTTAAGTTAAAAATGCCGACGGGGCGGCTCCGGGGAACATGCAACAAAGACTAATACCAGGGCAGCTTCAAAGGTTGAAATCTGACCTTCCAGAACCCGCTGCAAAACCAGCATCCGCTTCAGTTCCGTCTGCGACAGGGTAACCATCTCCTTCATACTGACATTTTCACTGACGGATTTTACCCTGACAATATCACAGACGGATCACATTAAAAAAGAGGGCGTACTTGACATTTCACTGTAAGCTTTGCTAAAATCAGTATGTTTGGCATGGTGCCCCGGGCAGTTAGATTCTTTTTATGCTCTGAGTGGTGAAAAAACGAACATGCCCGGGGGTAGCTAAGGGAGGGATTAAAAATGGAACAGGTTTACGACGTGATAATTGTCGGTGCAGGTCCCGCCGGCATTTTTACTGCCCTGGAGCTGGTCAGGCAAAAAGGCGGTTTAAAAATCCTTATGCTGGAAAAAGGGCGGGATTTGGAACAGCGTAAATGTCCCTCCAGAGAAAAGAATAACGCCTGTTTTCACTGCAACCCTTGCTCCACCATCTGCGGCTGGGGTGGTGCTGGAGCCTTCAGCGACGGTAAGCTGACCCTATCCACAGAAATTGGGGGTAGCCTGGAGCAGTATATTGGGGAAGATGCTCTTGGCGAGCTAATTGATTATGTGGACAGAATCTACCGGGAATTTGGGGCGCCGGAAATGGTTTACGGCCTGGAGCATGCGGAAGCCATCGAAGAGTTTCAGCACCGGGCCGCCCAGGCGGAACTTAAACTGATTCCCGTGGCCATTCGCCATCTGGGTACCGGCCGGTGCCAGGAGATCCTGGCCCGCATGAAACAATACCTGCTGGCCGCGGGAGTGGAAATCCGCACCTCTTACCCGGTGGAGTCCATCCTGGCAGAAAATAATCAAGTACGGGGCATAATTACCACCGGGGGAGAAATCATTTACGGCCGCCATGTGGTTCTTGCCCCCGGGCGGGAAGGAGCCGAGTGGCTGGCCAGGCAGGCCCAGATGCTGGGACTGACCACGGTGGTCAACCCGGTGGATATCGGCGTGCGGGTGGAAGTGCCGGCGCCGGTGATGGAACCCCTGACCCGGGTCTTCTATGAAGCCAAGTTCATTTATTATTCCCGGGCCTTTGACGATAAGGTGCGCACCTTTTGTATGAACCCCTACGGTGAGGTGGTCATGGAGAATAACGACGGCCTGGTAACCGTCAACGGCCACACCCATGCCTACCGTAAAACCGGGAATACCAACTTTGCGGTTCTGGTTAGCAAAACCTTCACCGAGCCCTTTAAAGAGCCCATTGCCTACGGCAAGTATATTGCCAGCCTGGCCAACCTGCTGGGCGGCGGGGTTATCGTCCAGCGGCTGGGCGACCTCCTGGCCGGGAGGCGGAGCACGGAAGAAAGGATGCGCAAGTGCCTCACCGTTCCCACCCTGACTAAGGCCACGCCGGGAGACCTGAGCCTGGTCTTTCCTTACCGGCATCTGGTGGCCATTGTGGAAATGTTGAAAGCCATGGACGAAGTCGCGCCGGGAATCTATTCCCGTTACACCCTCCTTTACGGGGTGGAAGTGAAATTTTATTCTTCCCGTCTGGCCCTGACCCAGGGGTTGGAAACCCAGGTGCAGAATCTCTTTGCCGCCGGAGACGGGGCAGGAGTAACCAGAGGTCTGGCCCAGGCGTCGGTGTCCGGGATTGTGGCGGCGCGGGAGATCCTGAAAAAGTGGGGGGATAATTAGAGCATGTCAACGCTAGTGCTGGTGGGTGCCCAGTGGGGAGACGAGGGGAAGGGCAAGATCACAGACTTTCTCGCCGAAAAGGCCGACCTCATTGTGCGCTACCAGGGTGGCAACAATGCTGGCCACACGGTGGTTGTAGCGGGCCAGCAGTTCAAGCTGCACCTGGTTCCTTCGGGCATCCTGTACCCCGATAAACTGTGCTTAATTGGAAACGGTGTGGTGGTTGATCCCGAGGTCCTCCTGAGCGAGCTGGATCACCTGGCCGCCCGGGGGATTTCCACGGCCAACCTGCGCATCAGTCCCCGGGCCCATGTCATCCTCCCCTACCACCGGCAGCAGGACAAGTGCGAGGAAGAAAAAAAGGGTGCCTGGCGCATCGGCACTACCTGCCGGGGCATCGGTCCCGCCTACACCGATAAAATTGCCCGGGTGGGCATTCGCATGGGCGAGCTGGTGGATGAGGAAGAATTTCCGGGTCTACTGGCACGAAATCTGGAGAACAAGAACCAGCTCTTCCGGGAGATTTACCACAGCGCGGAACTGAAGCTGGAGGAAATTCTTCCCGCCTATTTGGGCTATGGCCGGCGGTTGAAACCTTTCGTGGCCGATGTGTCCGTTATCGTCAGCGAAGCCATTGAGCAGGGCAAAAAGGTTCTTTTTGAAGGCGCCCAGGGGACCCTCCTGGACGTAGATCACGGTACTTACCCCTACGTAACCTCGTCCCATCCCGTGGCCGCCGGGGCCTGCATCGGTGCGGGTATCGGTCCCACCCGCATTGACCGGGTGATGGGTGTGGCCAAGGCCTATGTCACCAGGGTGGGTGAAGGCCCCTTCCCCACGGAGCTAAAAGATGCCCTGGGGGACCATATCCGCACCCGGGGTGGGGAATTTGGCACCACCACCGGCCGGCCGCGCCGCTGCGGCTGGTTTGACGCCGTGGTGGCCCGTTATGCGGTGCGGATCAACGGCCTGGACTACCTGGCCATCACCAAGCTGGACGTACTTACCGGTTTGGAGACCATCCGCCTGTGCACCGCCTACCGCTACAAGGGGGAAATCTTAACCGAGTTTCCGGCCACCCTCAAGGTGCTGGCGGCCTGCGAGCCGGTTTACGAGGAGTGGCCCGGCTGGCAGGAAGACATCAGCCGGGCCCGGCGTTATGAGGACCTGCCCGCCAGTGCCCGGCGGTACCTGGAGCGCATCACCGAGCTGGTGGGCGTTCCCATAGCCATTATTGGCGTCGGCCCCGGGCGGGAGGAAACCATTATTACCCGGGAGGTATTCTAATTTCCCTTTGCCCGGTGGAAAAATATGAGGCAGGCGGTGCGTTGTGGTCACCGCCTGCCTCAATAACATGGAAATCGCCACCATTAAATCGCTAACTTTTTGAACGACACTCTGGCCATGCAACAAACAAACCATAAATTTTGTGTTGACACCGGTGTCCATCTATAGTATCATATCTACCGGTAACGCTCTTGTGAGCCATTAGCTCAGCTGGTAGAGCACCTGACTTTTAATCAGGGTGTCGGTGGTTCGAGTCCACCATGGCTCACCATGGCCCCATGGTCAAGCGGCCTAAGACACCGCCCTTTCACGGCGGTAACGCGGGTTCGAATCCCGCTGGGGTCACCAATCTTTAAGCCCCGTGAACAAAGCACGGGGCTTAAATTTTTTGCCGTTGCTGCGCGGACAACGCCGTGTCTATGACATTACAATAGCTACCGCACCACCACCCGGTACTCCCTGAGCCAGGTGTCAATTTGAATGAGGTAGGCCAGGAGCTGCGGCCCCCTCATCAGCTGGCCGTACCAGGGCATGTTCATGGCAGGCGCATCCAGCCGGGCAAACTGGCGCACGGCCTCAACGTCTATAAAGGGCAGCAGGGGGGAGGCGGGGTCGTCCAGAATATCCAGGAGCCACCGGCGGACGGCCTCAAAATAGGCCGGGTGATGGGTCTTGGGGTAAGGGCTTTTGCGCCGCAGGAGCACCTCCTGTGGCAACACCCCCGCCAGCGCCCGGCGTAAGATACCTTTTTCCACGCCCCCGCAGCTTTTCATCTCCCAGGGAATGTTCCAGGCGTATTCCACCAGACGGTGATCGCAAAAGGGGACCCGTACCTCCAGTCCAGTGGCCATACTCATGCGGTCTTTACGGTCCAGGAGCGTAGCCATAAACCAGTTAAGATTCAGGTAAAACATTTCACGTATGCGTGCTTCACGGGGGTTTTCCCCCGGAAGGCGCGGTACTTCGGCCAGGGTATCCCGGTAGCGTTGCGCCACGTATTCCTCCGGGCGGATCATTGCCAGCAGTTCCGGTGACAACAAACGGGTCCGCTCTCCAGTAATAAGCGCCCAGGGGAAGGTTTGGGCGGCCAGGGCATCCTCCCTCCGGAACCAGGGATAGCCGCCGAAAATTTCGTCGGCGCACTCGCCGGACAGGGCTACGGTGGCTTCTTTTTTGACCTCCCGGCAGAAGAGCAGAAGGGAAGCGTCCACATCGGCCATACCGGGCAAATCCCGGGCTTGCACGGCAGCGCTTAGCGCCTCCACCAGCTGTGGCGCGTCGATCAATACGGTCCGGTGGTGGGTGCCCAGAAAATGAGACACCTGTCCTACCCACCGGGCATCGGAATCGGGCTCAAATTGATTGGGCCGGAAGTGACGGTCGTTATCCACATAGTCCACCGAAAAGGTACGAAGTTGCCCCGTACCATTTTTTTGGAAGGCAGCCGCGGCAAAGGCTGAAATGGCGCTGGAGTCGAGGCCGCCGGAAAGCAGAGTGCAGACGGGCACATCAGCCACCAGCTGCCGCCGGACCGCATCCTGCAAAAGCCAGCCTACCTTATCGGCAGTGGTGTCCAGGTCGTCCAGATGGGGATGGCTTTCCAGGGCCCAGTACCGGTAAATGTGCATACCCCGGTGGTCGTAAACCAGGCAGTGGCCGGGCCTCAGCTCCTTTACTCCCCGGAAAACGCCGTGTCCCGGGGTGCGTCCGGGACCCAAAACAAAGATTTCGGCCAGACCTTCAGCGTCCACCTCCGGTTGTACGCCCGGGTGGGCCAGGAGTGCCTTCAATTCTGAGCCAAAGATAAAAGCGCTACCCCTCTGGGTATAAAAAAGGGGTTTTACTCCCAGCCGGTCCCGGGCCATGAACAGGCTTTGCTCCTCTTCATCCCAGATGGCAAAGGCGAAAATACCGTTCAAGCGCGGCACGCATTCTTTGCCCCACTCCATAAATGCCGTGAGCAGCACCTCTGTATCCGAGTGGCCCTGGAAACGATAACCCCGGGCTTCCAGCTCCTGGCGCAGTTCGGGGGTATTATATAGTTCTCCATTGTAGGTGATGATGTACCTTCGCTCCCCCCGCCGGCGGATCATGGGCTGCCCTCCGCCCGCGGGATCAACCACGATCAGGCGGCGGTGGGCCAGGGCGGCCCGGGGAGACAGCCACACCCCGGCGGCGTCGGGCCCGCGGCAGGCCAGGGTTGCCGCCATGTCCTCGAGTACGGTTTTTTGCCGGGTTAGATCCTCTTCCCAGTCTATCCAGCCGGTGATTCCGCACATAATGACTTTCTCCCTCCCGTAAAACCCGTGCGGGCTGGCGTTTAAAAGCGGCCCGGTAAAAAGAAAGACGCCCCTCGAAGGCAGTGTTTTTCTGCGCTGCGGGGGGGCGCCTTTGCCCGGGCCCGTAGTTGCTTTATGGCAACCCGTACGGCAGATTTTTTTCAGGTTCATATTATGCAGTAAGAGAATGATATGTGCAATTATCTAACCACCTGCGGGGTGGCAGTCAAGGCTGCCACTGTGAAACTAATGTTTTGAGCGGTGAACAGGTTGTATCACCGGGCAAATTCACTGCTCGTCTTTCCAGGCCACCAGGTTTGGTTTAGGGTCAAGGATAGACAGATATTGATCAATTAGTCCGTACTGCCCCAGTGGGTCCAGTTTTTTGTAGCGGTAGTACTTGGCCAGGCGGTCGGCCGGTTTCATCCAGCCCAGGTGTTTCACCCGTAAGGAGCTGGTGGCGCCTCTAAGCTCAGTGATGTTATGGGGAAATCGCCCGCAGTGCTGGGGGGTTTCCCGCCACTGGTAGGGGAAACCGGGAACATACCTGACCATGAAGGGTCTGTAGTAGTGGTGAGCCTTCCAGTATTCGTCCTCGCGGTAATGATCTTCATCCCACATGTCGTAGAGGCGGAAATAATAAACCTCAATTTCCGGGTTGACAGCCAGGGACCTTAGCTCCTTCACCGCGCGCTCTTCAAAAATTTCATCGGCGTCCAAAATTAAAATCCAGTCCGGCCTGGTTCCCACCGCCAGCTCCCAGAGCTGCTTGCGCAGGATGATTTCGTTATGAAAAGAGGGTTGCTTGTTGGAAACCAGGGTCAAGGGAATGTTTTGCAGGGTTTTTTTACACACTTCCACTGTATTATCCTCGCTGGCATCGTCTAAAATCACGGCACAATCGATGTACTGCGCCGCGTGCTTGAGAACTCTCTCAAGGTATCTCCCGGCTTCGTTTCTTACCAGCATGGCCAGGGTAATTTTACTTCCCCGTGTACCAGTCTCTTCATCAGCAGTTTGCAGCATGGCCGCACCGGTTGGAGTTTCCCTGCCGGACGGAAAATATTTCTCTTTATAAGCCTTCAGGCCCGCAAGCTCGGACTCCCGGTAAATGTGGTAAGGCGGGTAGTAGGTGTCGGCATACAGTTCCAGCCCCAGGGCAGCCGCCCGGATACAAAAGTGCCGGTCCTCCCCGATAAGGCCCAGGTTATATATTTCGCTGAAGGAGACCCCCAACAGGATTGCCCTGCGGCTGATCAGGGTACAGGCACCCAGGCCGCCTACTTTATAAACACCGGGCTTTTGCAACGTCTCCAGAAATTCTTTCACCCGCCGGGCGATCTCCTTTTCGTCGAGCATCTCGCCCCGCTGCATGTGATACAGCCGGTAGTTGTCGGCTACCCAGACCTGAGGAAGGGGGATCATGTCCGGTTCCCACCTGGTCCAGTAGACCTCGGAAACGATATCCTTTCCCAACCCCACCAGGTGGACCAGCGTTTTCGGGTGCAGCACCAGGTCCGAATCAACCAGGAACAAGAAATCAAAGCCACTGTCCCGGGCCAGCTGGATAAAACGGTTCTTATATCCGGCTACTTTCCAGATTAAATCTTCCCGCCAGTGGTGGGTGTGCTCGTCACAGTGGTAAGCGTGCCCTGCACCGTTGCCGGGGAAGATATGAACATTTTTTCTCCCGGCGGCAAACTCCCGCAGCAGGGTACTTTCCCTTTCGTTATCATCAATAAACGCGTATTCAACTTCTAGACCCGTGGTCTCCAGGTGCGAGAGGGACCACAGGAATTCTCTTAGTATGGACGGTTTCTGCCGGACCGGACTGGCGATGAGCACCCTTTGCATCCAGATCAATCCTTTCACCAAACGTCAGGCTATTCAGTAGAGCAGGTGACCAGGAAGGGCACAACCCCATGACCACCAGTTCCAGGGCGGATGAGGCCAGCCTGAGAAGTCCCTGGACGAAAGAAAACAACCCACACTCCAGATTCCGCTGCACCGCGCCGGCGTATAAAAGCATCCCGCTGGCGCAGGTAAGAAGGTAGTTGCCCAGCGGCTCTTGCCCGGGCCGGCTGGCCAGGTACTGTTCCATCATAAACTGGTATTCCCGGCAGGTCTCTATTAATTCCCTGCAGTTTCTGGAGTTAGACGGTTCGACCAGTATAAGCAGCGCCAGGACCATTGCCAGGGGTAACTCGCCGAGTTTGCACAGCTCTTTGTACAGGGCTTTTTTCCTGGATGGGGAAGCAAACCGGCTTAATGACTGCCATTGGAGCCTGCCCCGACCCCGCTGTTTTAAACCCAGTATTTGGGTCAGCGGGTACAACATGTGCGGTGCAAGGAGTAAGGCGTGAAAGTACTCATCTTCTGCTTCCCCATACTGGCCCAAAAGATTATAGCTGTCCCCAAGCAAGGCGTGGATGTGGTAAGGGGGGAGAATCTGGGCTCCCGCAATGAGGGCAAAACGCAGTTCTTCGATGGCCGTGTCGCAGCGGCCGTCATACAGGGCCAAAAGTCCTTTGAGCAGGTGCAGGTCCGGGTCGGCGGGCAGCATGGATAGGGCCCCGTCTAGCAAAAATGTTAACCTGTCCCTTTGACCGGTTCTGAAAAGCCCCAGGCACAGCGTGAGCAACAAATCGCGGAAATAACCCTCGTTCCCGCGCATGAAGACCAGGGCTTTCTCCAGCTGTTCAATGCCTTTTTTGATTTCCCCACACTGCAAGTGTTCGATGCCGAGGCTGTATAAAAGAAAAGGGTCATCAGGTTTATCATCCAGGGCCTTTTTAATTACGCAGATGTTACGCTGGTGCTTGTTTTTGAGCTGCAAGTGCCGGTCGAGATAGCCAAAGTGGTAGATTAACAGATCCGAAAAGGCGAGGCCCCCTCCGGCGTTATGCTTTTTGATTGCCCCGGCTACCTGTTCATGGATGGCTCCGGCAAAACGATAGGCGGGTTTATTTCTAAACAACCGCACCACCTGGTCCTCGGCCATCCCTTCACCGTACCCCAGGTAGCTGCGGATTTTCACGAAATACCCTTCTACATCCGGTGCGTCAAGGAGTCTGGCGAATTCTTCCAATTTAACTGGAGCCAGTATTTCATCAGCATCCAGGACCAGGATCCAGTCACCTGTGGCTTTACTAAGGGAGTAGTTTCTTGCCGCCGCAAAATCATCGCACCAGTGAAAGGTAAAAACCCTGGCTCCACTTTGGGCGGCCACTTCCTTCGTCCGGTCGGTAGAGCCCGTGTCGACCACGACGATTTCCCGCACCAGGTGCTGCACACTTTGGATGCAGGAGGCAATCCAGTGTTCTTCGTTTCTGGCAATCATGCACAGGCTCACCGGTAACCCGCTGCTCATGAAAATAACCTCCTGGCCGGGCCGCATTTGTAGTCCAGCATGTGACGGGCGGCGCTGGCTTTTTCTTTAAGGTAGGCACACAGGGCCATGCATCCCCTGGGAGACAGGCTGGTTAAAAGCTTTATTGTCTCTTGCGCCAGCCGGTGGTACCCCGATGAAACGCGAGCATTACCTGGTTCCAAAGGCCCGGGCCGGTAGCGCAAGCAGTTCTCCAGGATGGTCAGGGCCGTTTCAATGACTGCCGGCTCACGGTTTTTTTCCGGCCGGCCGCACCTGGAACTGTTGCCGAGCAGCGAAATCAGGTTCAATAACGTCCAGGCCGGGCTGCGCCCTTGTGGCCGCCGCCACATGGAAATGGTCCTTATTTTCGCCAGGCGGTAATCTTCTTTGAGCATCAGGGCAACGATCTCGTCAACTGCCAGGGAGGGATCTATCTCACCACCGGCGTGCCGGATACGCTCCATAAGGGAAAGGGCATGCTCAAACCGGCCTGCATACACGCAAAACCGTGCCAGGTGCCGGGCATGGTCCTCAGCTGGACTGCCGGCACCTGGACAGGTTTCTTCAAAACACGCACAGGCCAGGTCCGGAAAACCGGCCTCGAAGAACAGGTCGGCCAGCACTACTACCTGTTGGGGGTGGTTGAGGTGCCCGGCGGCTTTGAGATGGTCGAAGGTACCCTGTGGTCCCTTTTCAGCCAGGTGGAGCAGGAACAGGTTGTAGAGCGGATAAAGATAGGCAGGGTTTAATGCCAGGGCCTTCTCGTAACAGTTTTTAGCTTCGTTGAACCTGGCCAGTTTTTCGTGGCAGTAGCCCAGATGATATAACGACAGGAAGCTCTCCGTGCCGTTGGTATGGCTAAACAGGGGGGGCGGTTGGCCGAGACGCAGGGCCTCCTTAAACCATTTCAGGGCTATTTCATACTCCCCTTTTTCCTCGAACAGGATTCCTCCGTCGAAAAATAGATCGGTGTAAAAGGGATAGCGCTGGCTTTCTTCCATACATATACAGATGGCCTCATCCAGGTTCCCCAGCGCCCTCAAGCAGGCAATCACTAAACGGATGGCCGGTACCCGGAACAGGATGTGCCCGTCCGTCAGCTGTTTTAAGGCTTCTTGAAGGTACGGGAGCGCCCGTTCAGCCTTGCCCAGGCCCAGCCATTCCACCCCCAGGTAATACTGTAAGAAGGGATTGGCGGGATCCGCAGCTAATGCCTGCCGCAGCAGGGCCAGATTGCGCCCCCGCTTGCGGTTGCGTTCTCTTTTGGATAAAGGCCTGTGCCAGATAACCGGGCCCTGTGCTGTACCTACCGCTTCCGGGCGGCTAATCACCACCTGCTCATGGATGACCCCCTGGAAGCGGTAGCCGGCCTTGTTTCGAAACAGCCTGAGGACGAAAAACCGGTTGTAGTCACCGGGATTTTCAGTGGCCCGGTTATGGAGGGGCAGGAAAAAGGCCTCGTAACCGCTGTTATTGTTTATAAGCGAGTACAGGTCGCCCGGACTGGTATCCAGTTCTTCATCGGCATCAAGGAACAGGATCCAATCGCTTTTAGCCCGGGCAAGGGCATAGTTGCGGGCGGCGCTGAAATCACCGTGCCACGGGTAACGGTAGACCTTGCCGGTGTAACGGCGGGCGATCTCTACGGTACGGTCCGTCGAACCGGTATCTACAATAACTATTTCATCGACCGCCCCCTTAACGCTATCCAGGCAGGCGGCCAGGTTTGCCTCCTCGTTGCGCACGATCATCGCTAAAGCTACAGTTGGTATCATATTTCCTGGTTTGCCTCCTCAAAGAGCCTGCGCAGAACCGGTAGTTCGGGGTATTTATCAATGGCTTCCCGCAGGATTTCCCGGCGCATCTTTTCATAAAGCCTGATCAGGCTGACATAATACCGCGGTTCTGCTGGATCCAGCGCCAGGGCCCGTCTATAAAGTTCCCCGGCCTCGATGCAGGCGTTTTGACGCTCTTTAATTTCTGCAAGGGTAAAGAGTGTTTCGGGGCATTCCGGATTGGCCTCCAGGTAAAGACCCAGGTAATATTCTGCGGTCTTGAGGTGGCCGTACCGGTAGAACAGCTGGCCTACGGCCCGGGCGTTCTTGCTCAGGCACTCCCGGGATAAACCGTCTAACAGCGACTCGGCCCGTTCTTTCTCCCCCAGGTCAAGGGCACGCATTAGAATATCCAGGAGAAGGGACATTCCCTCATCGCCCAGGGTGACCCCGGGACCTCTGCGCCTGCCCGGGTAGTTTCGCAGCAGGCTTACCACCGCCCCCGTGTCCTGGGAAAGTCCGAGGGCAAACAGTTCTTCCACCAGGGGCAGCACTTTACGGCGTTTTCCCTGGAACCAGAAGCACAAGATTTTATTTAATTTGGCCAGCGGGTAAAGCCGGTGGCCGGGGTCGAACCCCTCAAGGATGCGCAGGGCTTCCAGGTAACGCCTCAGCTGGATCAGGCAGATTGCTTTCCATAATAGAATTTCCGGTGCGGCTTCCTGCTGGTCCATGCCCCGCTCCAGGTACTCCAGGGCAAGCTTGTAGGCGGACTGGCGGAAAAGGATTTGCCCCATCAGGAGGTTGGCCTGGGGAGTACAGAATTCACAAAGCTGTTCCAGGCATTTTTTTGCATAAACCGGATCTTCTTGTGGTTTTAAGAGGCGCGTGATGCTTTCCAGGGCGGGGGTGAAGTGGGGGTTATCCCGCAGGCTCAAGATGTAATAACGCATGGCTTCTTCGTGGTTCAAAAAAACTTCCGCCAGCTGTCCCATTTGGTAAAGGGAACGGAAACCCCGCGTCCCGCCGAAAGGTGCGTAGTGGGCCGGCTGTTCGGGCATGGACAGCGCCCTTTGGAAGAACTCGTACGCCCGCCCGTAATCTTTTTGTTCGTAGCTGATCAACCCGCCGTAGTAATAGAGGTCTGCGTAGTCAGGAAAAAGATCCAGGCCGAGCTGGACAATTTCTAAAGCCTGTTCGGGCTTGCGGGCGGCATGGTAGGCCAGGACGATGTAACGCAGGAGTTTGGGCAGGTAGATGGTGTTCGGATCGATACCATTGGCCGCCCTGACCAGTTCTGCTGCTGCTTCATCAAACCTTTCCGCCCGGTACAGCTCCACACCGTAGTGATAGCGAAGGTGGCGGTTGTCCGGATTCCGGTTTAGCTCCTGGCTGAGCAGGGCCAGGTTCCGGTTCTTTTTATCCTTTGCCTTTATTTGCCGGTCCAGGTAGCCGTAATGCAGGATCACCAGGTCTTCGGCAATCTGGTACCTGGCCTGGCTGTTTCGTTCTAATATCACGTCTGCGATCTGTTCGTGGATAGCCCCGCGAAACCGGTAGTCCTTTCGGTTTTTGAAAAGGCGGAAGACCAGGTCCGGGCAGGTTTCGCCCCATCCCTCGTTGCCTACATAGTTAATTATCTTGATAAAATAACCTTCTACATTCTTTTCGTTGGCCAGCCTGCGCAGCACTTCCCTGCTTTCACCAGCCAGTTCTTCATCAGCATCTAAAAACAAAATCCAGTCTCCCGTGGCCAGTTCAAGTGAGGCATTGCGGGCGTCACTGAAATTGTCATTCCAGGGGAAAGAGTGGACCAGGGCACCAAATTCCCTGGCTATTTGACAAGTACCGTCGGTAGAGCCCGTATCTACAACAATTATTTCGTCCACGGTCCCGGCCACGCTTTGAAGGCAGCGGCGGATGTTTTGTTCTTCGTCCTTCACAATCATGCACAAGCTGATTCTGGACTCCATGATCTCTCATACCTCATTCAGTAAAATAGTTTTTTTGTTAATTTATGCACAGGGCCTGTAACCTTCCACAATAATGCAGAATATCCTAATAGCGGTAACGTCAAAATTTACCATACGAAGGAGGACAGCTAATGCCAAACTATAAAATTTTTCAAGATAATCCAGATCAAGCGCGTATAAAAATCTTTGGCAGCCAGAATGTAGCCTTGAATACCGACTCAACAGGTAACCTGAGCATCACCAGCACCGGTCTGGCCGTCACCGCACCGGCGAACGGGTTGCTGGTGACGGCACCGGCCACCGGTTTATCGATCACGCCGCCGGCCGGGGGTTTAACCATCACCAGCACCGGTCTGGCCGTCACCGCACCGGCGAACGGGTTGCTGGTAACGGCACCGGCCACCGGTTTATCGATCACGCCGCCGGCCGGGGGTTTGACCATCACCAGCACCGGTCTGGCCGTCACCGCACCGGCGAACGGGTTGCTGGTGACGGCACCGGCCACCGGTTTATCGATCACGCCGCCGGCCGGGGGTTTAACCATCACCAGCACCGGTCTGGCCGTCACCGCACCGGCGAACGGGTTGCTGGTAACGGCACCGGATACTGGTTTGTCGATCACGCCGCCGGCCGGGGGCCTGACTATCACCAGCACCGGCCTGGCCGTATTGTCAAATCTGGTCACCACTGACGTATCGGCCACGAGGGCAAACGTTACAGACACTGCAGGAAGCCCCGATACCAGTTACACCGTTTTGAATCTCAGGACCTGGACGTTTGGCGTTGTTAACGCCTCCACAACGATTGCTCCCGCCACTGTCAAGCTGCAGATCAGCCCGGACGGTAGCAGCTGGATCGACGAGGCCGGCCCGGTTACCCTGAACACCGGCGATGTAACTACCCTTGTGTCTGCTATTTTCTTGAAATACGCACGTATATACTATGCTGCCGTCGACTCGAATAGCGCCGTGACCCTGAATATCTTTTTCCAGGGCCAGAGCTAACAACAAGGAGAAGGCCGCGGTTTTTCCCGCGGTCTTTCCCCTCCAATTCTGCCAATGTTGACCGGGTATCTGATTATGGAGGTTTAAGTCTATGGCAAAAATTGGTGCCATGCCGGAAGATTCCAGATTCGCACGGCAAAAAGATAACCTTGAGCACCTGGGCGTGCTGGGCATTTTTGCCGGGATTGTGCTGGGGGCTGTCGCCATTGTCCTATGCCTTATCTTATACCGCAAGCCCGTTCCCGAATGTCCTGAACCCGAGTTCACCAGTATTGTCCAGCGTAATCTGGTTAGCCGGGATGTAGAAGGTTTTAGCAAAAGCATTGATCTTTCCCGGATCCGGACCTTTTCTTTTCTGGTCCGCAATGACGGTCCCAATCCTGTGGTGGCCCAGACCGAGCTGAGTCCGGACGGAGTGACCTGGAGTTCCTTCGGGGAATCGTCGTACGTAATCGAGCCCGGGGATAAGCACCTTTTTGTCCCCCAGTTTTTCCTGCGATATGCCCGCATTAAATTCCGGAACAAGAAGCCGGGCATGGATACGGTGATTACCGTGTGGTTTCAGGGGCAGGGTTAAGGACAACCATTTCCAGGGCAGGTGATAGATAATTTGCCCTTTCTGATGAAGGAAAAACTTACCTCTATTATCATTCCCACAAGGAACCAGCTGAGCCTGACCGTGTTATGCCTGGAAAACATTATCAAGTACACCCCGGAACCGGTTGAAATTATTGTGGTGGACAACGGTTCCACCGACGGCATCCGGGAATACCTGCGCTCAGTGTCTGAAATCCGGCTGCTGGAAAACGGCCGCAACCTGGGTTTTGCCGCCGCCTGCAACCGGGGCCTGGCCGTTGCCCGGGGCGACTACCTTTTGCTTTTAAACAACGATACCCTGGTAACCCCGGGATGGTTATCCGGGCTCATCTCCCATTTAAAAAAGTATCCCGGCGCCGGGCTGGTGGGTCCCCTCTCCAACTGTGGCGGTGTAACGCAGACCATGCCGGTAGCCCCGCCTTCCCTGGACCGGCTGGAGGAATTCAGCCGCCGGCTGGCACTGCAAAACCGGGGCCAGTGCCGCCCGGTCCCGGTGCTCAGCGGTTTTTGCCTGCTGTTCACGCGGCGGGTTTTGAATACCATTGGCGGGCTGGATCCCCGTTTTAACCCCGGGAATTTTGAAGATGACGATTTCTGCCTGCGGGCCAGGCTGGCCGGCTTTGTGCTGCTGGTGGCCGCAGACGTATTTGTTTACCACTTCGGTCAAAGAACTTTTACCGGGGAAGGAATGGATTACCGGGCTGCCCTGCAGACCGGTTGGGAAAAGTTTCGACTTAAATGGAAGTTGCCGCCCAATTTTCCACCGGAAAAGCGCCACACTTCTCCCCTGATCCTGAATCAAGCCTTTGATCCCTGCCGGCATATGATTCCGCTGGAGTAAAACAGCTCTACCCTTGAGCCCGAAGGGCGCTGTGCGGTCCCTAAAAGTATGTTGCAGATGTCCAAATGCGTCAGTAAAGTATTTCCACAGGGGACTCGAGCACCATATTTTAGCCCTTTCATAGTATGTTCATAGCAGGAATCACTAAAGAAGGAGTGTCCAGGATGGCCTTTCAACTAACCAGTTTTGACCTGGTTACCCCGCCTGGTGGGAACCAGCAGCATTACGACTTTTTCATCCTCCCCGAACCCCGGGCGCTGGCCAGCGGGGTAGTGCGCCGGCCCGATGGTACGCCCGTGCCGGGAGCCGTGGTGGTCGTGTTTCGGAAGGAAGGGGATAAGCTGGGGCCCGTTATCGGTCACACCTTCACCGATCAGGACGGGCAGTTTTTCCTGGGACCCCTGGCTCCCGGGACCGAGTACAAGGTAAAGGTATTCTACATGGAGACCGGTGCTGTACAGGATCAGGCTCAGGTGGTGGAGTCCGGTATTTTCCCGCCGGTCTTCCCGCTGCCTCCCATAGCTCCATTTCCGACCATAGCTCCGTTTCCTCCAGTTGCTCCGTTGCCATAGGGAAGCTGGGAAACTTTATCCGAACGTCAGTTTGAGGAATCACTTATACCTCGATTGGTTCAAACTGCTATCCTTTGCGAAGGGTGGTCGCTCCTTTTGTGCTTTTTTCCATTATAATTCCCTGCCGCAATGAAGGAGATCATTTACGGCGGACCGTCCGATCCATGATCCAGGCAAGGGGATCGGAGCAGGAAATTATTGTGGTGGACGACGGGTCCACCGACGGGTGCTGTGATTTCCTGCGGTCCGGTGAAATGCCCGGTGTGCGGTTGGTTGAGGGGAAAAACCTGGGTGTGGCCGGTGCACGCAATGTTGGGGCGGCCCAGGCCCGGGGAGAAATCCTTTGTTTCTGCGATGCCCACCTGGAATTGCCGCCCGGTTGGCTGGCGGCTCTGGCCCGCCCCCTCGGGGAGGGTATGGCCGAGGTGGTTTGCCCGGCCATGGCCGATTTCCGCCGGCCCCACGCGGTGGGTTACGGGGTTACCTGGGGAGCCAGCCTGCAATGGCGGTGGTTGCACCGCCGTCCCCCGGAACCTTCCTATGTCCCCCTGGCTCCCGGGGGCTGTCTTCTGGTATCCCGGCAGGTGTACGAAGCGGTAGGAGGATTTGAAAGGGGTTTTTACGGGTTTGGTTTTGACGACCAGGAGTTTTCCCTCAAGGTCTGGCTCTTTGGTTACAGGGTTATGGTGCAGCCGCAGGTGCAGGTGCGGCATCTTTTCCGGGAGGCCCACCCTTATCCGGTAGGGGCGGACGAACTGCTGCACAATTTTTTGCGCATGACTTTTTTGCATTTTAACCGGAGGCGTCTGAAGCGGGTAATGGAGATGGTCAGGGGACAGCCCGGATTTGCCGGAGTAATGGCAGGGCTGCTGGACAGCGATGTTTGGGAAAAGCGTATGAATTATTTCCGGCGCCGCCGCTATGACGACGATTGGTTCATGGAGCGTTTTAAAATACCCTTTTAATGCCTGGAGTGGTTTACAACAGATGCATGAAGCATCCGCAAGGGGATCAAAAGGTCTGGCTTCGGTAATTATTGCCTGCCGGGATGAACTGCCCTATCTGGAGCAAACCATCCGGTTTATGCTTACCGTGCCTTCCGGTTGCCCCATGGAGATCATTGTGGTGGATGACGGCTCCCGGGATGGGTGCGCCGACTTTCTCCGGCGGGGGGGCGAGCTGAGCCGGCGCGTGCACCTTGTCGAAGCCCCCGGTTTGGGGCCGGCCCGGGCCCGGAACCTGGGAGCTGCCCGGGCCAGGGGTGAGCTCCTGGTTTTTTGCGACGCCCACATCATTGTTCCCGGTGGCTGGCTGGGCGATCTGGCCCGGCCGGTGCTGGCCGGGCAGGCCCATGCCGTTTGCCCGGCCCTGGTGCATACGGAAAACCCGCACTTGATCATCTACGGCGGCACCTTAAGTAAGGATCTATCCTGGGTGGGGCTGACCTTTCCTCCCCGTTCCCTCTCACCCGTGCCCCTGGCCCCCGCCGGCTGCCTGGCCGTGGGTCGAGAGGCCTTTTTAGAGGTGGGAGGCTTTGAAGAGGGTTTAACCACCTGGGGATACGATGATGTAGAATTTTCGCTGAAGTTGTGGCTTTTTGGTTTTGCCGTGGCGGTAATGCCGAGGGTTAAAGTCGTGCACATCAGCCGCCCTTTAAAACCCTACCAGAGGCCGGGAAAAAATCTCACCCGCAACCTTCTCCTGCTGGCAGCCCTGCACTTCAGCCCCCACCGCCTGGCCAGGGTGGCGTCAATGGCCGGGCGCTATCCTGGCTTTTCCGAATCGTGGGCCCGGGTGAGTACACCGGGCGTCTTAAAAAAACGGGATGAGTATTTTCGCCGCCGGGTTCGCGACGATGACTGGTTCATGCATACCTTCGGTATTCCGGTTTGAGGGAGGCCCCTTTTCACCGGCGGGGCACAATAAGCATATCCTGGATGGAGGGTCACGTGTGGAGCATTTTGCCTTTATCATTTGCAGCCAGGACGATGCCCGTTACCGCCGCTGCCTCCAGTACCTGCAGGCGCTGGAACGCCCTGACGTGCAGATGGAGGTTCTGCGGGTGGCGTCCCGGCACAGTATTGCGGCTGCTTATAACCGGGCGATGGAAAGGAGCGCGGCTACCTATAAGGTTTACCTGCACGACGATGTATTTATTTTAAACCGTCACTTTTGCCGGGACGTTCTGAAGATTTTTCGGGCAGACCCCTCCATCGGCCTTATAGGCATGTGCGGGTGCAAAAAGATACCGCCCGGGGGGATGTGGTGGGAGGGGAAAAGTTACGGCAAAGTTTCTCATGGGGACCCACCCCGGGTGCTCCTCTTCAACCAGCCCGCGGGCCTTTACGAGGTGGTGCAGGCGGTGGACGGCCTGCTCATGGTCACCCGCTACGATGTGCCCTGGCGGGAGGACATAATCGACGGTTTTCACTTTTACGACCTTTCCCAGTGCCTGGAATTTGCCCGCCGGGGATACCGGGTGGTGGTGCCCCGCCAGGAAGAACCCTGGTGCTATCACCGGAGTCCGGGCAGGATTGATGCGGAATATGAGCGGCTGCGGCAGGTTTTCTTAAGGGAATATGCTGAGGAATTATCTGGCAATCAGGTGGGGTAAGATGGCCAGCGTGCTGTTTATTGACGGAGTTCTTCCCTCATTCCCCCATCCCGAACGGGGATGGCGCGTTTTGCGTATTTTAAAAGCTATTGCAGAAGCCGGGCACAGGGTGGTTTACCTGTTGCTCCAGGGAGAGCGGTACGAAATCTACCGGCCAGTTTTTGAGGAAGCCGGTATTGAGTTTATGGTGGAAAAAGGAGCCCGGATCTGCCGGCAGGGTCCGGTGAAGTGCCGGGTGGTGGGGCTGGACCAGCTGGTGCAGGAAGTCCCCTTTCACCTTGCCTGCATTCATTTTGCGGCCAACGCCCTCGCGTGCATTCCGGTAATCCGCCGCCATTCCCCCCGCACCAGGATTGCCGTGGATACGGTGGATCTCGCCCATATCCGGTTGTGGCGGGAGGCCCTGGTTACCGGGCGGCAGGAGAAGGTTGTAGAAGCCTACCGCCACTGGGAAATGGAAACGGCCGTTTTCCGGCAGGCCGATGCGGTTATTGCCGTTACCCCTTTGGAAGCCAAAATGATTTCCCGCCTGGCACCAGGTGTCAAAACAGTGGTCATTCCCGTTATTGCCGATGCCTGGCCACAAGTCAACCCCTTTTCCAGCCGCCAGGGCCTGCTTTACGTGGGAAACTTTTTTCACCCGCCCAATGCGGATGCCGTGTTTTACCTGGTCTATCACATCTGGCCCCATTTGCAAAAGGCCCTCCCCGGGGTGGACCTCTACATTGTGGGCCACAATCCCCCGCGAGAGATCCGGGATCGGGCAGCAGACGGAATCAAGGTGACTGGCTATGTGCCCTCTCTGGCTCCTTACTTTGAGCAGTGCCGCCTGATGGTGGCCCCCATCCGCTACGGGGCGGGGATAAAGACCAAGATAGTGGAGGCCATGGCCGCCGGCCTGCCGGTGGTGACCACCAGCATGGGTGCCGAGGGTATGGGGCTGCAGCCTGGTGAAAACGTGCTGGTGGCCGATGATCCCGTCTCCTTCAGCCGGGCGGTGGCCACCCTTTATCAAAACCAGTCCCTGTGGGAGCGCCTGTCTCAAAAAGGACGGGAGCATGTGCGCCGCTATTACAGTTTTCCCGTGGTGGCCCCGGCCATTTATAGTTTGCTGTCAAGCTGAGATACCAGGCCGGTCAGGCAGTCATTAGCAGATTAGCCAGCTAAATAGAAGGTAAGGCAAGATGCAGGGATTCGAGGAGTGACACCATGCTGGTTTCCATCATCATACCCGTACACAACCAGCTGGAACACATACAAAACTGCCTGCGGGCATTGTGGAAAAACACCAGCCGCACCTTCCCCTGGGAACTGATCATCGTGGACAACAACTCGGACAGGGAAACGGCGACCTGGCTCCAAACACTGGGCAATGTGGTGCGCTTAATTTCCAACTCCACCAACCTGGGTTTTGTCCATGCCTGCAATCAAGGGGCGGCGGCGAGCCGGGGCAAATACCTTCTCTTTTTAAACAGCGACACCCGGCCCCTCCCCGGCTGGCTGACAGCCCTGGTAGCTGCTTTGCAGGAAAACCCGCGGGCGGGGGCGGCGGGTGCCAGGCTGCTTTACCCCGACGGGAGGTTGCAGGAGGCCGGCGCCATCATCTGGAGGGACGGTACCGGCTGGAACTACGGCCGGGGCGACGATCCCGCCCTGCCCAGGTACAATTACCCCCGCCCGGTGGATTACTGTTCCGGGGCCTGCCTGATGGTAAGGGCAGATCTCTTCCGTAGTCTGGGAGGTTTTGATCCCCGCTATGCTCCCATGTACTACGAGGATGCCGATCTTTGCTTTGGCCTGCGTCGGGCGGGATGGGCCGTGCTTTACGTACCCACGGCTGCGGTCATCCATTACGACGGCGGAACCGCCGCAGCCGGCAACGGGGGATGGCGGCGTTACATGGCCGTGAACAGGGAAAAATTCGTGGCCAAATGGAAAGATGTCCTGCGCTATCATTATCCACCTTCCCCGGAGAATGTGGAGCGGGCCTGCTGCCGTCCTCTGGACGCATAAGGGGTGAGGGCAAGTGAAACGGGCATTGATTACGGGCATTACGGGCCAGGACGGCTCTTACCTGGCCGAGTTTTTACTGGAGAAGGGTTACCGGGTTTACGGGCTGGTGCGGCGTTCCAGCGTGGGCAACCTGAAGAGAATCAAACACCTGGAAAAGGACCTGCGGCTGATCCCCGGCGATTTGACGGACCAGAATTCCCTGATTGCCGCCCTGGTGGAAGCCCGGCCCGATGAAGTTTACAACCTGGCCGCCCAGTCCTTCGTGGGAGTTTCCTGGCAGCAGCCGGTGCTTACAGCCCAGGTTACCGCCCTGGGGGTTACCCGCATGCTGGAGGCCATCCGTACCGTAAACCCGCGCATTCGCTTTTTCCAGGCCTCCAGCTCGGAAATGTTCGGCCGGGTACAGGAAACGCCCCAATCGGAAAAAACACCCTTTTACCCCCGCAGCCCTTACGGCGTGGCCAAGGTTTACGGCCATTACATCACCGTGAACTACCGGGAGAGTTACGGCCTTTTTGCCTGCAGCGGTATATTGTTTAACCACGAATCGCCCCGGCGGGGCCTGGAGTTTGTCACCCGCAAGGTCAGCGACGGGGTGGCCCGCATCAAGCTGGGCCTGGCCAGTGAGCTTCGCCTGGGGAACCTGGACAGCCGCAGGGACTGGGGTTATGCCGGGGATTACGTGCAGGCCATGTGGCAGATGCTGCAGCAGGATGAGCCCGATGACTACGTGATTGCCACCGGGGAAACCCACTCGGTGCGGGAACTGGTGGAGATTGCCTTCAGCCACGCCGGCCTGGACTGGCAAAAGTACGTGGTTGTGGATCCCCGCCTTTACCGCCCGGCAGAAGTGGATCTGCTCCAGGGGGACTATTCCAAAGCCCGGTCCAAACTGGGCTGGGAGCCCCGGGTTTCCTTTCCCGAGCTGGTGCGCATGATGGTGGATGCAGATCTGGCCCGCTGGGAAAAGATTCTGCGACAGGGCGTGCCGGAGGACACGGTTCGGGAAAAGGGGAAACCGTGACCTGGAAAACAACCTGTTTGGTAATTATTCCCGCAGTGTTTGCGGTCAAAATGATAAAAGGCTAAAAATTTGAGCTGCCTTTTCCAAGGAGGTACCCTATGCTCACGGAAAAGATTGAGCGTTCCAAAGAAATCATTGCTGCCGCGCTCGAGCAGGCCAAAGGGGCCATGGTGACCTTTTCCGGCGGTAAGGATTCCCTGGTGCTGCTTCACCTGATCCGTACCGTTCAAGGCGGGAAGATAGCCTTACCCGTATTAAACATTGACACCGGGGTAAAGTTTCCGGAAATTTACCGGTTTATTGATAAGATGCAGCGTCTCTGGGGGTTTAACCTGGTGCGGGAAAATAACATCGGGGCCATTCCCCCGGAAGAAATTGGCCGGGACCAGGTTCAATGCTGTTACCGGCTGAAGACCGTTCCCTTGAAACGGGCACTGGAGAAATACCGCGTCTCCCACCTTTTCACCGCCATCCGGCGGGATGAGCACCCGGCCCGGGCCGGCGAGGATTATATTTCCCCGCGGGAAGACCACATCCGCGTGCAGCCCCTGCTGCATTTCACCCGGGAGGATATCTGGGCCTACATCCGCCTGCACCACCTGCCCTACTGCTCCCTTTATGACCGGGGATATGTCAGCCTGGGCTGCAGGCCCTGCACCAGCCCGGCCGGTCCCGGTGAAGCGGAGCGCTCCGGGCGGGCTCCGGCCAAGGAAATAGCCATGCCCGATTTAAGGCAACTGGGGTATTTTTAAGCGGGAGGAGTCTGCATGATCTTTTCCATACTGATGATTACCATTGATACCCTGCGGGCGGATCACCTGGGGTGCTACGGTTATCAACGGGAAACCTCGCCCCACCTGGATGCGCTGGCCCGGGAAGCCATTCTTTTCCGCCGGGCTTACTCCCCATGCTCTTATACTTTACCGGTTCATGCCTCAATTATGACGGGGAAATATGTGCCCCATCATTCAGTCGGTTACAGGCAGGGGGACGGAAAAATGGACCCCGACCGGGAAGTGACCCTGGCCGAAATCCTCCTGAGCCTGGGCTGGTCCACTGCGGCCTTTGTCAGCTGCGCCGTTCTGGACGCCAGCCGGGGGCTTTCCCAGGGCTTTGTGCTGTACGACGACGAGATGACCAGGGGAGAAGAAAACAGACCTCATGAGCTGGTGCGGGACGGCCCCCTTACCACGGCGCGGGCACTGGCATGGTTAAAAGACAACACCGGCAAACCGTTTTTTGTCTGGATACACTATTTTGATGTTCACGGTCCGTATATACAACCTGCTCCCTTTAACACTTTTTTCAGGCCGGAGGATTACGGGAAAAGACCCCTCTTGTTGCCGGTGGTGAATGAAGGGGAGGCCGGGGGAATTCCCCGTTACCAGCTGCTGGCCGATGATTCCGATGGTGTGGCAAAACACCAGCATGATGTCCGTTTTTACCTGGCTCGATATGACTGCGGTATCCGGTACCAGGACCATATTGTGGGTGATTTATTCCAGACATTAAAGGAAATGGGCCTCTGGGATGAACTGATGATCATTGTCACTGCCGATCACGGCGAGGCCCTGGGGGAAAACGGCGTCTACTTTTACCACGGTCTCACTTTGACCCCCGACCAGATCCATGTGCCCCTGATCACCAAAATGCCCCGTTCCATTGGTCCGGCCGGCGTGCAGGTTGACGTGCCGGTGAGTACGGTGGATATTATGCCCACGGTCCTGGAATTATTGGGATTTGACTGTAGCCGCATGGCTTTAGACGGGTTGCCGCTGCAGTTTGCCCTGACAAGGCCGGATCTTTTAGCACAAAGGGCCGTGCATAGCGATCTGAAATGTCAAGGAGCGCTTATCTGCGGAAAGGAGCTGCACCTCTGGCCCCGCACCTCCACCATCTGCTCGCCTGGCTATCTATATAACCCGTCCCTGGTTTTTGAAGAGACAAAAATTTACCTGTTCTGAATTCGAACTGGAAGGGAGTATCAACCGATGAACAATTCCGTGGTAAGCGGTGAAAGGGCGGTTCCCGGGTTTAGTGACCCGATTACCATGGCCGAACACCTGGCCCGCTACGAGTTTGCCCTGGCTTTCGTGGCCGGCCGGGAGGTGCTGGATGCGGCCTGCGGGGTGGGTTACGGCAGCCGGATGATGGCTGAACGGGCGAAGAAGGTGGTGGGGGTGGATATTGATCAGGAGTGCCTTGAGTATGCCCGGGAAAATTACACCCATCCCCGGGTTGTTTACCAGCAGGGGGATGTCTGCGCCCTCCCTCTCCCCGGCGGGAGCTTTGACGTGGTGGTTTCCTTTGAAACCATTGAACACGTTGCCGATGGCGAGGCCTGCGTCCGGGAAGCATGGCGGGTGCTGAGGCCGGGAGGCCTCTACCTGGTTTCCACGCCCAACCGGCTGCTCATTTCACCCGGCCGGGGACCCCAGGACCCGCCGGCCAACAGCTTCCACGTGCGGGAGTACACCCTGGAGGAATTTCAAGAACTGGTAGGGAGCTATTTCCAGAACCTGCAACTTTTCCGGCAGAATCTCGAAGAAGAGGGGCGGGGCCGGAACCCGGCCGTAAAACCCCTTTTGCCCGGGGAGGGCGCCTGGTTTTACGTTATTGTCGGCGTCAAGGGGGCTGAATAAGGCGACGTCCAATCGTTTCAAAATGGGCTGGCGAAAATGCGCCATCCCTGGCCCGGACGGCCTCCGTGCCTTGCTTAACTGGACGTGATGCGTGCCCCCCCCCTGGGAAAACTTTGTGAATGATAATCTGGTTAAGCCGTAAAGCCTGCTGCAATGATCCCTTGACTATTTTTTTGAAATTGCTATAATAAAAAAGTAAGCGGGTGTAGCTCAATGGTAGAGCATCAGCTTCCCAAGCTGAGGGCTGCGGGTTCGATCCCCGTCACCCGCTCCAATTTTTTATAAAAAAGATTTAAGCCTCCCGTTCAGGCGGGAGGTTTTTTATAGTAAACTAATAGTAAACTATATGCAGGCCAATCCATGTCAAAAGGCGGGGCCGTTGATTTGCGGTAAGGCGCGGTAAAAGGCACAGAAATAAGGAGGAGCTGTATGTCTGAAACGAGAAAAGTTAGGGAGCTCATGGTGCCGCTGTCCGAATATCCGGTGGTGTATGAAACCGATACCTTAAAGGATGCCATTAAGGTACTTAGAAATTACCGCGCCGCCGGCCACGAGCACCGTTCCCTGCTGGTCTTCAGCAAGACCAGGAAAGTAGGGGACGAGGAGCAGCTGGTGGGAATTCTCACTACCCGGGACATCCTCAATGCCATTAAGAAAAACCGCATGCTTTATGACAATACTGAACTCTTCACCATGTCCTGGGCCTTTTTCTACCGCAAGGAACCTCTCAATGAACTCACCGTGACCAGGGTGGGGCAGGCCATCCGGCCCCTGGTGGATGCTTACGTACAGGCTGACGATATCGTAACCAGGGCCATCGAACTGATGTTGACCAAAAACGTGAATATCCTGCCCGTGTTCGAAGGTAAAAAAGCCGTAGGCATCATCAGGGCGATAGACCTCCTGGACTACATCGCCGGGATGCTGTAACAGAACCATAATTTACCTGTTCCCGCATTAAAACGTCATTTAACCGCCAGCTTTCACTGCGTTGGACCTGCCTTTTGGTGTATGCCGCCCGTTGGTGGCTCCTGCCAAACTAAAGGCATCAGGGTCTTGTCTGGCTGGCCTGGACCGGGGTATAATGTACATAGTCTTAACAAAAGGAGGCGGGTTTGAACCTATGGGCAAGCACATCAAGACCATCAGCCGCCCTTCCCTGGCCAGGACTGTTCAGGGCAGGGGCTGCGGGGAATGCCAGACTTCCTGCCAGTCGGCCTGTAAAACCTCCTGTACCGTAGGCAACCAGGCCTGCATGAAGGAGGACAAGTAATTAAAAAAACCTGATCCCGTCCGGGATGAGGTTTTTTTCTTGAGGGAAGGACAATGATCCACAAGTTTATCTTTGACGATCACCGCATTGTACTGGACGTGCACAGCGGCGCCGTTCACCTGGTGGATGAACTGACCTGGTACCTGCTGGACGATTATCCCTTTCTCAGCCGCCGGGAACTGGTGACCAAATACTCCCGTGGTTACCCGCCCTCCGAAGTGGAGGAGGCCATTGGGGAAATTGAAGAGCTGGTCGGGGAAGGACTGCTGTTTTCTCCCGACCCCCTGCACGGCCGTTATGAACCGGCGGGTAACGAGGTGGTCAAGGCCCTTTGCCTGCACCTGGCCCATGAGTGCAATCTGGCCTGTCGCTACTGTTTTGCCGGGCAGGGTCACTTTGGAGGACCCGTCGGACTGATGCCCTTGGAAACGGGGCGGCAGGCGCTGGATTTTCTCTTTGCCGCTTCCGGTTCCCGGCGCCATGTGGAAGTGGATTTTTTTGGGGGAGAACCGTTGTTGAACCTTACCGTTCTCAAGGAGCTGGTGGAGTACGGCCGGCAGCGGGCCGACCGGCTGGGCAAGGTGATCAAGTTTACCGTGACCACCAATGCCTTACTCCTCACCCCGGAGGTAGGCCGCTACTTAAACGAGCATGATCTGGCGGTGGTGCTCAGCCTGGACGGGCGGCAGGAAATCCACGACGCCATGCGTATCTTTCCCGGCGGCAAGGGTTCCTACGGGCAGGTACTGGACAATATCAGCCGTTTCGTTTCCTCCCGGCCGGGGGGTGAGTATTATGTGCGGGGCACCTTTACCCGGCATAACTTGGATTTTTCCCGGGATGTGCTGCATATGGCCGACCTGGGATTTGAGCACATTTCCGTGGAGCCGGTGGTGGCGGCCTATGATGAGGAGTATGCCCTGCAACCACAGGACGTCCCCCGCATCTGTGCGGAATATGAAGAACTAACCCGGCAAATACTTGGTCGCGCCCGGAAGGGCCAGCGGATCAACTTTTTCCACTTTAACATCGACCTGGACGGGGGGCCATGCCTGCCCAAGCGTTTGACGGGCTGCGGGGCCGGGCGGGAATATCTTGCCGTCTCCCCGGAGGGCAAACTTTACCCCTGCCACCAGTTTGTGGGCCGGCCGGAATACTGCATGGGGGATGTGGAGCGGGGTATCATCCGTCCCGAACTGGTGGAAGAGTTTCGTGCCGCCCATGTGTATAACAAAGATGCCTGCAGGGACTGCTGGGCGCGTTTTTACTGCAGCGGCGGCTGCCATGCCAATGCTCATGCCTTTCACGGCAATATCTTTACGCCCTACGAAATTGCCTGTGCATTGATTAAAAAGAGGATTGAGTGTGCCCTGTATTTGAAGGCAGCCATGGCGAACGAAGGCGCTTAAATCGCGGATCTCCCTCTGGCCCGGGATCAGCCCGGGCTAAAATTATCGGCGTAAACTTGCAAAAACATAAGTAAATGTGACTAAACTTGCCTTATCTCGACCATAACCGGCTTTAATGGACAAAATTCATAGTGTTATAATACCCTTATCAGTTATATATTTATGTAGGGTTGACTTGGCCCGACAAGCAACCTGTTTTTTGTATCCGGGTTGCCGGTTGTCTGGTTGTGCAGCCAGTCTTTCACCAAAGGAGTAGACACACATGACGCTTTCAGCCTGCATAGATGGTATCAGGCAAGCGGTGCGCCGTATATTGATCGAGGATCCCCTGACTCCGACCCAGGTAATCTGCCTGGTGGCCATTACCGTGGTGGTAATGACCTACGGTTCTCTCTTGACGCGTGCTACCGGCGGCTGGGCCCTGCTGGTGGACGACCGGGTGGTAGTCGTCTGTCCCAGCCGGGAGGCGCTGGAGACAACCATCAATGAAAGATTCTATTTCGGGGAATCTGCCGATGATCTGCTTCACCGGGTAACCATCCGTCGTGCCGCTTTTGGAGAGGGACCGCTGTTGTTGTCGAACCAGCAACTGGAAGACACCCTTGCCCGGGCCCTGGGTGCCGGAGGCAGGGGTACGGCCCTGGTGGTGAACGACGAGATTAAGCTGGTGGTAGCCGACCGCCGGACAGCGCAGGATCTGGTGGAACAGTTGAAAAGCCGGTACAGTGTTCCCGGGGCAGAGGTTCGACTGCTTGAAAAGGTGAGCTTTGCAGATGTCCGGGCACCTGCTTCCGCCATTTTGAGCTTCCAGGAAGCGTTTGATTTCATCCGCACGGGTGGACGCCAGCTTGACCGCTACACCGTTCGGGCAGGAGATACCCTGTGGACCATTGCCGCCAGGGCAGGCATGCCGGTGGAAGAGTTGCAGGCAGCAAACCCGGGTTTGACACCCGAGAGGCTGCAGGTAGGCCAGGAGCTCAATTTATCCCGCGCTGTGCCGGTGATCAACGTTCTGGCTACTGCGCGGCGCACCGAAAAGCGGGAAGTTCCCTTTACGGAGGAGCGGCGGCGGGATAACAGCATGTATCGCGGTCAGCAACGGATTATACAGCCGGGGAAGCCCGGCCTGGAGGAGGTCACCTACCAGGTCGCCTATTTAAACGGCCGGGAAGTGAGCAGGGACGTACTGGACAGGCGGGTGATCAGAAAATCCCAGACCCGGGTGGTGGCGGTAGGCTCGCGGATGTTGCTGGCTTCCCGTTCCGGGACGGGGGGCAGGCTGGCCTGGCCCACAGTGGGAGCCATCGAGTCGCCCTTCGGGCCGCGCTGGGGACGGCTGCACGCCGGGGTTGACATAGCTGCGGGTACCGGCGCCCCGGTCCGGGCCGCTGAGTCGGGACGGGTAACCAGCGCTGGCTGGAATGGCGGCTACGGCTTGATGGTGGAAGTTTATCACGGGGATGGCGTGGTTACCCGTTACGCCCACCTGTCCAGGATTGAGGTACGGGTCGGCCAGCGGGTGGAACGCGGCCAGTTGCTGGGACGGGTAGGGAGCACCGGCAGTACCACCGGGCCCCACCTGCACTTTGAGGTACTGGTAAACGGGCGACCGGTGAATCCGGCGCAATTTCTTTAAAGCAAATTTCAACCACGCGGGTGGTTTGTTAGGGATATCCCGCGTTTTTAAGGGATGCGCAATCCAGTTCAGTTAAGAAACCAGACACCCCTCCTTAAATAGATGACCTTTAGGAGGGGTGTTTTTTATGGGAAGCGGTGGGATCGGAAAAAATGATTATTCCTTCAGTGCTACAAACAATTGTGGTATAATGATCGAAAAATAGTTTGCTTTAAAAAGGGGTTATAGTCATGGCTTTTTCTTACCGTGAACGCAAAAAAAGGCGCCAGCGGATTGCCTTTATTATCCTCACCGTTTTTCTTTCCCTGGGTTTACTGGGAACTTCCATCGGCTGGTTTTTTGACCTTCCCGCTGCCGACTCTCCATCCGGGGCCCAACCGCCGCCCCTGGAAAAAATAATTGCTGATCTGGAGTCCCAGGCCAAAGCCAACCCTGAAGATGCCGATATTGCCGTCCGGCTGGCCCGGGCCTATCTCGATGCGGGAAAGGTGGATCAGGCTCTTAAAGCCTACGAAAATACTGTGCAACTGAAACCGGAAAACAGTGATTTTCGCATCGAGCTGGCCCTGGTACAGTTTTTGCTAGGGCGTTACGACGAGTCCGTAGCCAATTTTAAAGAAGAAATCAAGCGTCACCCCGACAATGCCCGGGCCCACTATTATTACGGCCAGGTCCTGGCCCTTGGGAAGGGGGACTACGAGGGCGGCATCCGGGAGCTGGAAAAATTTATTCAGCTTGCCGGTCAGGGCGATGACGTGGCCCAGGCGCGCAAAATGATCGAGGAGTGGAAGGCGCAGTTGAAAAAGTAAATAAGCCGGGAACCGCTTACTGCGACTGATGCATGTGTATCAACCGGTAACTGGCTTTGGATAACGCCAGGCCCCGGCGGTTTAGAAGATCAGGGGACTGGCGGAGTAACGCGGACCAGGCAGGTTTGCCTTTAGTTTCCTCTAGGAGGAGGACCCCGCTAACGTTATAATTAAAAGAGAAAAATCTTAAATAAGGCCCCCGGGAGGAGGCCTTTGTTTTTTAACAATGCTTATCCAATTAATCAGCTAATTAACATGGAAATATATTGTTAGTGGGAGGTAGGTGCTGTGAACATTTACCCGCTGATTAAAACGCAACCTCCCCCCGGCACGGGGCAGCTTTTGCTCTGGTTCTGGTTGAAAATAATGGCCGTTTTTGTGGCCCTCGTGTTTATCCTCGTCATACGGGTACCCGGGCAAATACGGGGGTACGTATACAACATCTTTCGCGAGGCGGCCCGGGCGCAGGTGATGATCAGCACCCGCCATATGCTCACCCTATCCGACGGTCATTTCGTAGTGCGCTACTATCCCGGGGATGCCGACAGCGCCCTGCTGGTGTTAAAAACCGCCCGGGAGTTTTACCCGCTCGTGTCGCGGGACTTTCGCTTTTCCTCAAAGAAAAAGATCCCCCTGATTGTCCATCCTACACGGGAATCACTGAACGCCAGTTTGGGCTGGCCAGCCAGTGAAAATGCCATGGGCGTATACTGGGCGGGGGTGATTAGAGTTCTTTCGCCCAACGCCTGGATAGATGCCCGGGACCCCCGGCAGGTGGAAGAGGTCTTTGTTGTCTCGGGGCCGGTGGCCCATGAGTTAACCCACCTGGTGGTGGACTATATTACCCGGGGCAATGTGCCCCGCTGGTTCACCGAGGGCGTCGCCCAGTACGAGGAGTACAGGCTCACCGGCTTCCGGTTTGCCAGAACCGGGGATTTTGCAGGAGAGCCACTCTATGACTTTGCGGAGATGGAGCGGGATTTTGACCAGCTGCCCAACCAGACCCTGGCCTACTGGCAGTCCCTGGCGGCCGTGGAATACCTGGTGGAAGTCTATGGCGAGGAAAGCCTGCATAAAATTTTAGCAGCGCTGGGACAGGGACGGGATATGGATGCCGCCCTCCAACAGGTTACCGGACAGGATCTCGACCAGTTCGCCGCCGGTCTTTGCTCGTGGCTTGGGCAAAAACGGGCTTAAAGCGATTGATTGTTGGAAAAGCTTATTTTGTGGCAGGAATTGCGGGGTGGGATCGAGAATATAGGTTTAGTTTTTTCATGACGGGAGGAAAACGTTTTCTATGGATAAATTGGTTGTTGCCGGGGGAACATCCCTGCGGGGGCGGGTTGCCATTAGCGGGGCCAAAAACGCTTCCCTGGCTATTTTGTGTGCGGCCATAATGGCCACAGAACTGGTAACCCTGGAAAATGTTCCCGACATCAGGGATGTACAGGTAATGGTGGAGATCCTCCGTTCCCTGGGGGCCCAAGTTCACCGCACCACTCCAGGTGGCAGCTTGCGCATACTCATGACAGACCCGCCTGTCCAAATGCCCGCTTACCACCTGGCGAAGCAACTCCGGGCTTCCAATTTGTTGCTGGGACCCCTGCTGGCCCGTTTTGGCCGGGCGGAAATCTCCCTCCCCGGAGGGTGCAATATTGGGACCAGGCCCATGGATTTGCATTTCAAAGGTCTGACTGCCCTGGGAGCGCAGCTTTCCCTTGAACGGGGCACAGTGGTCGCGCGGGCCGCCAGGCTGGAAGGGAACCGGGTGTACCTGGACTTCCCCAGCGTAGGGGCCACGGAAAATATCATGATGGCCGCGTGCCTGGCCCGGGGACAGACGGTGATCGAAAATGCCGCCCGGGAGCCGGAAGTGGTGGATCTGGCCAACTTTTTGAACTGCCTGGGAGCCAGGGTGCGGGGAGCCGGCACCGATGTGATCAAAATCGAAGGCGTGGATTCCCTGGGCGGTTGCCTGCGCTATGCGGTTATCCCCGACCGCATTGAGGCAGGTACCTTTATGGTGGCGGCTGCTGCCACCCGGGGAGACGTGGTTTTGGAAAATGTCATCCCCCGTCACCTGGAACCATTGATTGCCAAACTGCGGGAGGCCGGAGTGGAGGTAGAGGAAGAGGAGGACCGCATCCGGGTCAGGGTCAGTGGTCCTTTAAGCCCCATCGACATCAAAACCATGCCCTACCCGGGGTTCCCCACGGATATGCAGTCCCAAATGATGGCCCTGTTGTCCACCGTTCCCGGTACCAGCGTGATCGTGGAAAATATTTTTGAAAATCGTTTCCGGGTTGCCGATGAACTGAAACGTATGGGTGCCCGGATCAAGGTGGAAGGCCGCCTGGCCGTGGTGGAGGGTGTGGAACGGCTGCAGGGGGCCTGTGTCCGGGCTACGGACCTGCGGGCGGGGGCTGCCCTGGTGGTGGCCGGGCTCATAGCTGAAGGTGAAACCCGGATCAGCAACGTGGTCTATATAGACCGGGGCTATTTCAATTTGGAAGAAAAGCTGAAGATGCTGGGTGCCCGGGTCTGGCGTGCTTCATCTGAAGGTGATGCCCTGGCTCGAAACGGATCCACAAAGAGGAGCGCTATAGTTTAGAAAACTACAGGTAACGGGAAGAGTCGATGCAGATCACAATACTATGCGTTGGAAAACTGAAGGAGGATTTCTTGCGGCTGGCCCAAAGGGAATACCTCAAGCGGCTGCACTCCTATGCCCGGCTTGAGATGGTGGAAGTCAGGGAAGAAATCCTGCCCCCAACCGGAGAAAGGAACGCAGTGGAAACAGTCCTCAAAAAAGAGGGGGAGCACCTGTTACAGAGGATTCCGGACAACAGTTATGTGGTCGCCCTGGACAGGGAGGGAGTAATGCTTACCTCCGAGGAATTTGCCGACTTTCTGCACAACCTCGGTTTGCAGGGGCAGAGCAAATTGTATTTTGTCATCGGGGGGAGTGCGGGGCTGGCCAGGACCGTCCTGGACAGGGCCTCCATGCGGCTCTCTTTTTCAAAATTTACTTTTCCCCACCAGCTAATGCGCGTTATTTTGCTGGAGCAGCTGTACCGGGCCTTTAAAATCATCCGTGGTGAGAAGTACCACCGTTAGAGTATACAGGCCGAAAAAAACGGATGACCAAAATGGAACCGGATTACAGCAGGAATAAATCATTTTTTAGCGAACTCAAAGATAAGGGATTTAAGTTTTCTTTTGTTAAAATTTTTTATCGTCAAATTGGGGCCTTTCGGGAGGAATAGGTTAAAACACATCGAATTACTTAGTGTTGGAGACCCGGCACGAGAAAGGCCTGTCAAAAAGCTCGTGAGCAAAGGGACAAGTTTTTATTTCTAAAAATTTAAAGGAGGTAGCGTGATGTACGTAGTAACTGTAGATCGCGACAAGTGCGAGGGTTGTGGCGAGTGCGTGGACTCCTGTCCGGGCAGCGTGCTGGAGATGAAGGATGGCAAGGCGTTCGTGGTCAATTCCGATGATTGCCTCGGATGCGAAACATGTGTTACCGTATGCCCGTCGGGAGCGGTGACGCTGGAAGAAAGGTAGAAAAATTTAGCGGAAGAGAGGTGAGAGGAGAGAAGGTTGTTCTGGCTCTGGTTTCAGGTAATTTCAAGCATGGGTACTGCACAAGGCAAGGATACATTCAAGCGTTAGTAAAGGAGGCGTGCTGATGTTTGAACCAAAGAGGCCTCAAAAAGAACTAAAGTATGAAGAGCTTCGAATTTATACTGACGAAGAATTGAAAAACTTTACCGAAGAAGAATTAAAAGAATTTAAAATAAAGCACGAAATTCCCGCCCTGGAAGAGCTGGAGAAAGGACCGTGGCCCAGCTTTGTGGCCGATGCCAAGCAAGAGGCCCTGCGCCGCAGAAAGCTTGCCGACGACCGGATCATGATTGACCGGTATGTGGTGGAAGACCTGCTGGGCCAGCTGGAGCTTTCCTTTAAGGACGGCGAGACCCACTGGAAGCACGGCGGTATTGTGGGCGTGTTTGGCTATGGCGGCGGCGTCATCGGGAGATACTCCGACCTGCCGGAAAAGTTCCCGGGCATTGCCCATTTCCATACCATCCGCGTTAACCAGCCAGCCAGTAAGTTTTACAAGACCGATTTCCTGCGCTCACTCTGTGATCTGTGGGAGTACCGGGGCAGCGGCCTTGTGAATATGCACGGTTCCACCGGGGATATTATTCTTTTAGGAACCACCACCGAGCAGCTGGAGCCCATTTTCTACGACATGACCCATGAACTGGATCAGGACCTCGGCGGTTCCGGCTCCAACCTGCGGACTCCCTCCTGCTGTATCGGTAAAGCTCGCTGCGAATGGGCCTGCTACGACACCCAGGAAATGTGCTATGAGATGACCATGCATTACCAGGACGAGCTTCACCGCCCGGCCTTCCCGTACAAGTTTAAGTTCAAGTTCGACGGCTGCCCCAACTGCTGTGTGGCTTCCATTGCCCGTGCCGACATTGCCTTTATTGGCACATGGCGCGACGACATCCGCATCGATCAGGAAGCCGTGAAGGGATACATTGCCGGCGACATTGTGCCCAGGGGTGGTGCCAACAAGGGCAGAGACTGGGGCAAGTTTGACATTCAAAAGGAAGTCATCGACCTTTGCCCATCCCAGTGCATGTGGATGGAAGACGGCAAGCTGATGATCGACAACAAGGAATGTGTGCGCTGCATGCACTGCATTAACGTGATGCCGCAGGCGCTCAGACCCGGCCAGGACACCGGCGTGAGCATCCTGGTGGGTGCAAAGGCCCCCATCCTGGAAGGCGCACAAATTTCGCAGGTGATCGTGCCCTTTATGAAGGCGGAGCCGCCCTATGATAATATTAAAGAAGTTATTGAAAGAATCTGGGATTACTGGATGGAAGAAGGAAAGAACCGCGAGCGTGTTGGAGAGCTCATCCAGCGTGTTGGCTTGCCCAAGTTCCTGGAGGCAATCGGCCTGCCGCCTGCACCGCAAATGATCAAGGCGCCGCGTGCCAACCCGTACATCTTCTGGAAGGAAGAGGACGTACCCGGCGGATTCACCAGAGACATTAAAGATTATCGGGCCAGACACAAGAGGTAAATAATAAGGGGGTTTGTTGGATGGCTCTTTCCACTGGGAAATACGGTAAATTCGATCCGCAAAGTCCAACCAAGGATAGGATTACGGATATTGGTCCGCGCCACTACTGGGAATTCTTCCCGCCCAGCATTCAAAAGAACTACGGTAAGTGGTTATACCACGAGATCCTCGAGCCGGGCGTGCTGGTGCATGTTTCCGAGACCGGGGACAGGGTTTACACGGTCAGGTGCGGTTCGCCCCGCCTGATGACCGTACAGCACGTGCGGGAAATTTGCGATATTGCCGACAAATACTGCGACGGCTATGTGCGTTTCACCACCCGCAACAACATCGAGTTTATCGTGGACAGCCTTGAGAAGGTGGAAGCCCTCAAGAAGGATCTGTGGAGCCGCAAGTTTGTTTCCGGAAGCTACAAGTTCCCCATCGGTGGCACGGGGGCCAGCGTCACCAATATCGTGCACACCCAGGGATACGTGCACTGCCATACCCCGGCCACGGATGCTTCCTCCCTGGTCAAGGCCGTCATGGACGACCTGTTTGACTACTTCACCGGCATGACCCTGCCGGCCAAGGTGCGGGTGGCGGTGGCCTGCTGCCTGAACATGTGCGGTGCGGTCCACTGTTCGGACATCGCCCTGCTCGGCATTCACCGGAAGCCCCCGATCATTGACCACGAGGTCATTGATCAGGTCTGCGAGCTTCCCCTGGTCATTTCTTCCTGCCCCCTGGGCGCCATTTCGCCCGACAAGACCCCGGAAGGCAGGAGGACCCTCAAGATTAAGGTTGAGCGCTGCATGTTCTGCGGCAACTGCTACACCATGTGCCCGGCTCTGCCCATTGCCGACAAGGAAGGCGACGGCGTAGCCATACTGGTGGGCGGCAAGATCTCAAACGCGGTCAGCGAGCCCAAGTTCTCCAAGGTAGTGGTGGCTTACCTGCCCAACAACTTCCCGCGGTTCCCGGAAGTGGTCCAGACCGTGAAGAAGATTGTGGAGGTTTATGCCGCCGATGCCCGGAAGCACGAGCGCCTGGGCGACTGGGCCGAGCGTATCGGTTGGGAGAAATTCTTTGAGAAGACCGGTATACCGTTTACCGAGCACCTCATTGACGATTACCGCCTGGCCTACGACACGTTCCGGACCAGCACCCAGTTCAAGTTCACGGAAGCGGCCTGGAACGTTTCCAGGGCGGCCGGTGGAATTGACTAAGTTCTGTGGCGGGCAGGCGTTCTTCAAAAACGCCTGCCCCGGTCACTTCTATTTATAGCAGGAGAAAGGGTGGGATTACCTGATGGAAGAGATTAAAAAAGCGATTTTAGAGTTTGCCAATGCCAGCAAGAAAACCAGATTCTACTTTAAAGATATGGAAAAGGCGGTGCAGGAAAAGATTCCCACTGCCAAGGCGAGGGAAATTAAGAAGGCTGCCAGCGAGCTGATCAATGAGGGCACGCTGATTTACTTCTCCACCGGCAGCACAACCATGTACGGCTTGAAGGATAGGTGCGCGTCCGACGAGCCACAATAAAAAAGCCTGTTTAACCTTGTTTTGTTCTGATGGCGCTCGGAACGGCTTGCTATTCGCTACGAGTAGCGGCCTTAATTTTTGTAAAGTAGGGGGGTACGATGGAAAAAACTAACGACACGCAAGCATTTGTGGAAAAGCAGGTGAACATGCTGCAGGAAAACCCCGGTTGTGCCAGCGCCAAATACAACCTGGGCGTAATGCTCATGCAGCAGGGCAGGCTGGATGAAGCAAAAATTCTCTTTGAAGAAGCCATTGCCGACGGCACCAGGATGTTTGAGGCTTACGTTAACCTGGGCTATATATACTTTAAAAAGGGTGACCTGGAAAAGGTCGAAGAGTGCAACCGCAAAGCGGTGGAAATAGAACCCCGTTATGCTCGTGGTTATGCCAATCTGGGGTTTGCCTACCTGCAGATGGAAAAAACCGATGAGGCCATCGAAGTGCTTCACAAAGCCATCGAATTAAACCCCAGGATTGTCCAGGCGTGGTGCAACCTGGCCAACGCCTATCTCCAAAAAG
The DNA here is from genome assembly GCF_003627965.1 of Desulfofundulus salinus. Classification (NCBI taxonomy): domain Bacteria; kingdom Bacillati; phylum Bacillota; class Clostridia; order Eubacteriales; family Peptococcaceae; genus Desulfofundulus; species Desulfofundulus salinus. The sequence continues at coordinate 68,629 of NZ_RBWE01000001.1, forward strand.
GCGAACTGGATCAGGCCATAAAGACCAACCAAAAACTGCTGGAAATGGCACCGGATTTTTCACTGGGTCATAATAACCTGGCTTACGCCTACTACTTGAAGGGGGATATGGTCCGGGCCGCCGGGCACCTGAAGCGGGCCCTGGAGCTGGGATTTGAGGCTCACCCGGATTTTTTGAAGGAGATGGAACCATACCTCAAGAAATAAAAGGATGACAGGGGGAACTGCCTGTGCCCATCTACGAGTTCAGATGCCTGAATTGTGGCGGTCTTTTCGAAAAACTGTTTTTGAACCCCAATGAGCAAGTGGAAATTCGCTGCCCCCAGTGCCAGTCCGACTCCTTCGAGCGTGTGATCAGCCGGGTTAATTACGTGGACAAGACGGGAGCGGGCAGGAGCGCGCCGAAAGTGGTCACCAAGTCGTGCAGCCCGGGGAATACCTGCGCGACCTTTGAAATACCGGGGCCGGGTGAAAAATAAACGCGGGGAGTCGATCATGAGGGGAAGGCCTCCTTTAAAGGACTATATTCAAATACCCAAATGTCCTTTTTGTGGCATGAACATTGAGCGGCCTCAAGAGGTGGTGGCCACAGCAAACTCGCCCGGAATGCCCGTGGGTTCCTGCACGTGCGGCGCGGTATACGCCTTTGACGTCTCGGGACGGAACCTGGGTTCCGCCTTCATAGAAGCACTGGTTTTTGCGTGCAACATGGACTGGGATATGGCCTGGGGGCTGCTCCCGGATAAAGACTACCGGGAAGAGATCGTCAAAAATTACGACCTGCAAAACCACCTGATCATTCCTGGAGGTTTTTTTGAGGGCAGGAAAATTGCCGGAGCCCTTTATTTCATCAGGCTGAACAGGGATATGCTCGAGGTTACCCGCCAGAGTGTTACCAGGTTGCTGGACAGGCCCGCTATATCTTATGTACCAGGGGAAAAGGCAGATTTTAATGAAGGGAAAAAAGTTTCCAAAAAAGAACTGGAGGCCTGGGTGAAGGAGTACCGGGTGGAAAGTGTGCTCCGGGCCGTCCATCAGGACCACAAGATTCTCTGGCTGTTAAGGCGGTTGCTGTGTGCCGATGACCCGCTCATCCGGATGCGGGCGGCGGATCTGATGGGCAAGGCGGCAAAAATAGTTGCCCTGGAAAGGCCTGGCAAAGTAACCGAGCTTTTGAAAGCGCTGTTCAATTCCCTTGCCGATACCGGTGCGTCAAGCTGGGCAACGCTCGATGCCGTGGGGGAAATTATGGGCAACTCCATAGATGAATTTTCCGGTTACCTTTCAGCTCTACTTCCGCTTTTGCATGAGGACCATTTACAGGCGGATGTCCTGAGGGCCCTGCACAGGATTGCCGCCGCAAACCCGGAACTGCTCAGGAAATTTTCGTCCCTTTTTATCTCCTTCCTTGGCGACTCCAACCCGGAAGTGCGGGGTTATGCAGTCCTGATCCTCGGTGCCCTGGGGGAAACCGGCGCAAGGACGGAATTGGAATCATTGCGGGGGGACGACTCGGAAATAGCCCTATACGAGAGCGGCCGGTTAATTAAAAAATCTGTTGGTAGGCTTGCTGAAGAAGCTTTAAGGGATATGAACTGGTTATAAGTAATTTTTCCCTTGAGCAGGAATCGCCAGCAGCCATGCCGAATAATCAAACGTAAAAGTTATTTTTTTTCTATATAAAGGCAATTAAAGTCATCCATGTAGAAAGGGAGTGGTTTAATGGCAGGTCTTTAAATAAAGCAGGTACGGGCTGTGGGGGAGAAGTAAACGAGGAGGTGTCAATTTGTGACCTACTTTATTGCCCAAATATTGCCGTATATTACGGTTACCGTTTTTATTCTCGGGGTTATTTACCGGCTCTGGCGCTGGGCGGCATCGCGGATCGTGCACAACATTACCCTTTCGCCCTTTCCCCAGACCAAAACAGAGGTGCTGGGCATTTACCTGCGGGAAATCCTGCTTTTTCGTAACGTCTTCAACTTCGACCGCCCGCTGTGGGTAGGCGCCTGGCCCATGCATATAGCTTTGCTCAACGTGATTGGCGGTCACGTGGTGGGCTTTTACTTCCTGGGCAAGCAGTTTGTTTACCTGGGGGCCTCTGAAGCCCTGAGCAAATATTTATCCAACCTGCTGGGAACGGTTTTTGGAATAATCCTGCTGGCCGGGTTGTTGTACCTCCTTTACCGGCGGGTTGCCATTGACAAGCTCAGGCAGGTGTCCAACCCGAGCGATTATCTCATGCTACTTTTGCTCATTGCTATAGTATCTGTAGGTAACTTCATGCGCCTGGTTCCGGAATACGGTATGCACTACGAACCGGTGAAGGAGTATTTTACCACTCTCATCCTGTTCCAGCCAGCAGCGATTCCCGAAGGTAATCCTTTCTTTATCACCCACTTGTTGCTGGCCCAGATCCTGATTATGGTCCTCCCCTTCAGCAAGCTGATGCACCTGTTTGGCATGTTCGGCATGCGCTGGATTGAAAACCGGGTCTATAAGGAGCCGGCACCCGGGTTGCCCAACGTAGACGTGGCCGCTGCCCGGGCCAGGGGAACCGGCCTTTCGTCCGCCGGCAGCACAGACGTGGCTTAGAGGGGGTGTAACAGTTGCCAGAGTATAAGGGTTTGAAAATGCCGGCAAAAGCCACAGCCGAGGAGATGCGCCAGATACACATCGAGCCGGTGCCCGATGATCAAAAGGTTGAAAAGGCCATCCAGTACCTGGACGAGATGCGCAAGAAGTTCCGTTCTTTCGTGCTGGCCATGGAGTCGTGCGTGAAATGCGGCCTGTGTGCCGAGAACTGCCATACCTATCTGGGGACCAGGGATCCAAACAATATTCCCACCAACCGGGCGGAGCTGATCCGGAAAATATACCGGCGTTACTTTACCCTGGAAGGGCGCTGGTTCGGTAAACTGGTGGGGGCGGAGGACCTGAACCTGGACATCATCGAACAATGGTATTCTTACTTTTACCAGTGCAACGAGTGCCGGCGTTGTGCCCATGTCTGTCCCTTTGGTATCGATACCTGCGAGGTGACCATGATTGGACGCCAGATCCTCCACTGGCTCGGCATTGTGCCCAAGCTGCACGCCAGTGTGGGGGCGGCCATGGAAAGGACGGGCAACCATACCGGCCTGACCAAGCCGGCCATTGTGGATACCCTGGAGTTTCTTTCCGAGGAAATTAAAGATGAGTTCGGCGTCGACGTGGAATTCCCCGTGGATAAAGAGGGGGCAGACATCATGTACGTGCCTTCCTCCGCCGACTTTTTGCTCAACCCGTATACGCTGATGGGTGCGGGGATGTTCTTCACGTATATCGGTGCCAACTGGACCATACCGAGCACCATTACCGAGGCGGGTAACTTCGGCCTGCTTTTCGACCAGCAGCACACCATGCGGCATAATTTCACCCGCCTGCTCCACGCGGCTCAAAAACTGGGCGTCAAGAAAATCGTCTGGGGCGAGTGCGGTCACGGCTGGCGGGCATGGAAGATGTACCTCCCGGGGATGGCCGATTTGCCCATCCGCTGGCCCATTACCCACATTCACGACGAAGTGGCCTACTACATTCGTACCAACCAGCTAAGGCTGGATCCCTATAAAATCGGCCGGCCGGTAACTCTGCACGACCCGTGCAACTACGTGCGGGCCTGCGGTCTGGCTGAAAACATGCGTACGGTGATCCGGGCATGTGTGGCCGATTTCCGGGAAATGTACCCGAACAAAGAAAACAACTTCTGCTGCGGTGGCGGCTCGGCCATACTCTTCGATGACCCGGAAATGTACCAGCTGCGCATAAAATTCTCCGCGAAAAAGGCCGAACAGGTTCGGGCCACCGGGGTGGGCAGGGACGGAAACGGCATCCTGTGCGCTCCCTGTTCCATCTGTAAGGCCCAGCTGTACCCGATGGTAGAAGAGCACGAACTGGGAGTGGAGGTTAAAGGTTTAATCGACCTCGTGGGTATGGCGCTGGTTTGGAAGTAAGCTGGAAATGAAACAAGTTTTCTTAAATCATTGACTTGTTTATAGAGGAATGATATTCTTTTAAGGGGGTGGTCGAGCTTATACAGGCTCTTCAGGCGCCCGGCTGCGGGTTATTAGTAAAACCGTATGATCTTTTTAGGGCCAGGGGAAAGTTATATGTTAAACACATAATGATAAACTAATGGAGGTGTTAATTCATGCCATCCATCAATGTAAATGGCGTGGAAATCGAGCAGGACGAGGACGGATTCATTGTTGACCCGAATCTGTGGAATGAGGACGTAGCCAAGGCGCTGGCTGCTCAGGAAGGGATTTCCGAATTGACTGAGGAGCACTGGAAGGTAGTTAAATACCTGCGCGATTACTACTTGCAGTTCCAGATTGCCCCCATGATCCGCAAGCTCTGCAAAGAGACCGGATTCAGCCTGAAGAAGATCTACGAGCTGTTCCCGTCCGGCCCGGCTAAAGGTGCCTGCAAAGTGGCCGGGTTGCCGAAACCAACCGGTTGCGTCTAATATCGACATACCAGCAAAATTTTGCGTTTGTTTGTGGTTCAATTAATACGGTCGCCCGGCTTTAGGGCGACCAACGTATCTGCGAACCGCTTTCGGGGCACGGACTTAAGCATTAAATGCCGGCAGGCGACGGGTTATCCGGCAGTTGTAGCTTATGGCTGTGCCCATTTCTGGTACGGGGTGCTCTGCGTGAGACATGGCATCAGTGCAATGAGGGAAGTGAAAAAAATGCGGCAACACAATATTCCTCGCCTGGTGATTGGCGCACCCCGGGGCCGCTCTGGAAAAACCACGGTAACCATTGGCCTGCTGGCTGCCCTGGTCTATAGCTTAAAACTGGTGGTGCAGCCCTTTAAAAAGGGGCCGGACTTTATAGACCCCAGCTGGCTGAGTCGCGTAACCGGCCGGGCGTGCCGTAACCTGGATGGTTTTCTCATGTCCAGTGAAACAATCCGGTCTTCCTTCGTTCGCCACAGCCGTGATGCCGACGTGGCCGTGGTGGAAGGGGCCATGGGACTTTTTGACGGCGTGGACCTGGAGGGGAGCGGCAGCACCGCGGAAATAGCCAGGGCTATTGCCGCGCCGGTAATTCTGGTGGTGGATACCACCCGGATGACCCGCAGTGTGGCGCCCCTGGTACAGGGATTTATGCATTTCGATCCCCAGGTGACTGTTGCCGGGGTAATCTTAAACCAGGTGGCCCGCCCGCGCCATGAACAGATGCTGCGCGGGGCCCTGGAGAAATACTGCGGGATTCCGGTGCTGGGTGTATTCCCCAGGGGTAAAAAATTAATCATTCCCGACCGCCACCTGGGATTAATTCCCGCCGGGGAAAGGGACGAGCTGCAGCAGGCCCTGGCGGAAATAGCCCATATGGCCCGGGAATGTTTGGACCTGGACGGGCTTTTGGCGGTTGCCCGAAAGGCTCCACCACTGGAGGATATTGCCGGTGAGGTGGGAGCAGCCGGGGAAAGGCCCGATGGCGACGGGCCGGTAATCGGCGTATTTCGGGACCGGGCCTTCTCCTTCTATTACCCTGAAAACCTGGAGGCCCTGGAGGAGGCGGGGGCAAGGCTCATTTTTATCGACGCCCTGCATGACCCGGCGTTGCCGGAAGTGGATGCCCTGTACATTGGGGGCGGATTTCCCGAGGTATTTGCCGGGCAACTGGAGGCAAATGAGGGTTTACGGAAAGACGTGTGCCGGGCCATTGAAGCTGGCCTGCCGGTGTATGCGGAGTGTGGCGGGTTAATGTATCTGGGCCGCCGGCTGACCTGGCAGGGCCGCACCTACCAGATGTGCGGCGCACTGCCCTTTGATGTGGTGATGGATGGCAAGCCCTGCGGCCACGGGTATGAAGTGGTGGAAGTAAGCGGGGAAAATCCTTTTTTCCCCACCGGCAGTCTAATCCGGGGTCATGAATTTCACCACTCCCGCCTGGTGAACATAGATCCGGAGCTGCGCTACGCCTTCCGGGTGGTGCGGGGTTGCGGCATAGACGGGGAAAAAGACGGTCTTACCTATAAAGGTGTTCTGGCGGCCTACAACCATATTCACGCACTGGCTGTGCCCCAGTGGGCGGAAGCGCTGGTAGGCCGGGCGCGACAATGGCGCAGGACAACCAGGACGGCTTAATTAAAAAAAGCGGGGATAAGGAAGGGGCGGAAATGGCGCCGCAGAGGGTACTCTGCGGCGCAACGCTTTTACGGGGTAAATGTTCAGTAGAACCGCTTTAGCGTAGCCGCGTCCCTACACCCGGGACCGCAACAGCAGTTCCTGACCCCAAAGAAAGGGTAGTCTACCCGGACATGCGGACCCTAAAAGCATAGCATTAGTTCACAAACTTTCCAATCTTTTTTCACAGTTTGTTCACAATTAGTGTGTATAATACACGCAGGGAAAACAGTTAAAAAATTCCTGTGCAATCAGTTGGGAAAGGAGGTGCCAAGCGTGCAGGAGCATACCGGAACCATACTGGTCGTGGAGGACGAAGAACCGGTAAGGGACCTGCTCCGGTTATACCTGGAAAAGGAAGGCTTTCGGGTGACCACCGCCGAGGACGGGGAAGAAGCCCTGATTAAATTTTCCGGCAGCCACCCGGACCTGATTCTATTGGATATTATGCTGCCCAAAATGGACGGCTGGGCGGTATGCAAGGAAATCAGGAAACAACATGCTACCCCCATTATAATGCTGACCGCCCGGGGAGAGGAACTGGACCGGGTGCTGGGTCTGGAAATAGGGGCGGACGATTATATCACCAAGCCATTTTCCCCGCGGGAAATGGTAGCCCGGGTCAAGGCCGTATTAAGGCGGGTCAACCAGGCGGAGGAAAGAAAAAACGCCCAGGTAATTACCTGGCCTGGCCTGGTAATAGATAACAACGCTAAAAATGTAGAAATGAACGGGCGGGTTGTGCCGATGCCTCCCAAGGAATTTGACCTGCTGTGGTTTTTGGCCCGCCATCCCGGCCAGGTCTGGACCCGGGAGCAGCTTTTGCAGCAAATCTGGGAATATGACTACCTGGGCGATCCCCGCACAGTGGACACCCATATTAAGCGTTTACGCGAAAAACTAAGCGCCCATACGGGCCGACGGTACATAAAAACAGTGTGGGGCCGGGGCTATAAATTTGAGGTTGGAAACTGAATGTTTAAAAGTTTATTCGGCAAGCTGATGTCCACATACATCGCCATCATTTTAATCACCCTACTTGTGCTGGGTATGGCCATGTCCTACCTGTTGGGGGATTATTATTACTCTGCCAAAGAGGCGGAATTGTTGAATAAAGGCCGGGAAGTGGCGCGGATTATCGCGGAAAATACAGAGCAGAACCGGCCCGCCGCTGATGTTGTGGACACGTTAAACCGTTTTTGGGAAAACCGCATGGTTATGATTAGCAAGGATATTCTTGTGCTGATGGCCCGTGGCGAATTCTACAATAATACCCGGCGCTTCTGGCTGGAACCCGCGGACGCCCAAATATTATTGGAGGGGAAAACCGTTTCCAGGCGGGGCTATCTTCCACGTCCTGAACAATTGGTTATCTTTGTTGCAGTACCTGTCGAGGTAAATAACGAAGTGGCCGGGGCAGTGTTTTTATCGGCTCCACTGGCGGACGTAACTGACGCCGTGGGAGCCGTGCGCAGGTTAATGTTCCTGGCCGCACTCCCCGCCCTTTTGCTGGCGGCCCTGCTGGGTCTATATTTATCCCGCTCCATAGCCCGGCCACTACGCCGGTTAAGCGACGCTGCGGTGCAGATAGCGGGCGGTGATTACCGGCAGCGAATCGAGCTAAAATCCGCTGATGAATTCGGCTACCTGGCGCAAAATTTCAACCGGATGGCTATGTCCCTGGAAGAGACCGTGGGCGCCCTGGCCCGGGAAAAGGAGAAGATAGAAAATATCCTCGCTAACATGGCCGAAGGTGTGGTGGCTGTGGATGGCTCAAACCGGGTGATTTTGCTTAACAGGCAGGCGATCCGCACCCTCGGCTTGGGGGAATCTGCGGACTTAACAGTGCAACTCTACGGGGAACCTGTTCCGGACAGCCAGTTAAAAGAACTGTTTGCAGCCGTACTGGCATCCGGGGAGACGTGCAGCAGGGAATATACGCCCGATGACGGGCATAGCTACCTCCTCGTCCACGTTTCTCCGTTAATTGATCAGGCAGGCAACAACTTTGGCGCTGTGGGCGTATTGCAGGACATTACGGAACTCAAGAAACTGGATCAACTGCGCCGGGATTTTGTGGCCAACGTATCCCACGAGCTGCGCACTCCCCTGACTTCGGTTCAGGGTTACGTGGAAGCTATGCTGGACCGCGCTATCCCAAGCGAAGACCGCGATAAATACTTGACCATTATCCACCGGGAAACGCTGCGCTTGAACAAATTAATTTATGATCTCCTGGATTTGTCATTGATTGAATCGCGCAAGGAAAAATGGGACCTTAATGAAATAGACGTACCGGAACTTGTGGACCAGGTATTGGTAAAATTACGACCGCTTATCGAAAATCATCAGGTAACTATCGAAAGGGATTTTCCGGACCAGTTACCGCCCATGCTGGGCAATGAAGACCGTATTGAACAGGTTTTACTCAACTTGCTGGATAACGCCGTTAAATTCTCGCCGCCCGGCGGGATTATTATGCTGCGGGCGAAGGTGGAAAATGACAACATTACCGTAAGCGTCGCCGACCAGGGACCGGGTATCCCACCTGAAGACCTGGAACATATCTGGGAACGCTTTCACCGGGTGGAAAAGTCACGTTCCCGCGCCCTGGGGGGCACCGGGCTGGGGCTGGCCATCGTCCGACAAATTGTGGAGGCCCACGGTGGCACCGTAAATGTGCAAAGTGAAGTGGGCAAAGGGACCACCTTCAGTTTTACCATACAAGCCTTGCCGGCTGAAACGCAAGGTTAACGGATATTGGTCTGTTCACGTCCGATGGGAGGTTTTGCTATACAAAAATTATTTTACCAGAAGAAGGTGATACAAAATGCGCCCTGGAAAAACCATACTCTTGCTGATTAGCCTGCTTTTTTTCTCCCTGCTTCAGGGCTGTAGTTCAGGTAACACCGACGCTGGCGATACTCCGTCCGGCAGCGCCGACCAGCCGGTGCAAAATGTAACCCGGTGGGGCGGTCCCGCAAGACAGCCAGACTTATGGGGCCAGGTCAAAACCATCCGGGGTAACAAACTGACTGTTTACAAAGTGGAAAATAACGCCCAGAATCTATCGGAAGAGGAAAGGAAGGCCCAGCGGGGCCAGATGCAGTCTTTAAGTCCAGAGGAAAGGGCTAAGGCCCGGGCGGAGCGAATCAAGGTCAGTAACGAAACGGTGGATGTGATTATCCCGGTGGGCGTGCCGGTGATCGCCACCGGTAATTTTGGCGCGGAGGCTACGGAAGTGGATATCTCTCAAATCAAACAGGGCGATATCATAAAATTATGGTTGGAAAGTAAGCCCTCCGGCGATGAGGAAGCAATGGCCGAATTTGTACAAATTATCCAGGGCGGTTACGGTCAGTAGTTATGGGGGCTAAGTTATGCTGGTTATGAAGGATATTGTCAAGATATATAAAAACGGCTTGCTGGAACTGAAAGCGCTGGACCAGGTCAGCTTAACGGTGGCTAAAGGGGAATTTGTGGCCATTACCGGGCCTTCCGGGTCGGGTAAATCCACCCTGATGCACATCATGGGCTGTCTGGACCGGCCCAATGCCGGGGAGTATTTCCTGGACGGGGAAGATGTGTTGGGGTACCCGGAACAAAAGCTGGCCGCCGTGCGTAACCGAAAGATAGGCTTTGTGTTTCAAAATTTTAACCTGCTTCCCAAGCTGGACGCTCTGACTAACGTGGAAATTCCGTTGATCTACCGGGGCGAGGAAAGAAAAATCTCCCGGCAGCGGGCCGCCCGGCTCCTGGAAATGGTGGGCCTGGGCGACAAAATGCGCCACCGGCCCAGCGAGCTTTCTGGGGGCCAGCAGCAGCGGGTGGCCATCGCCCGGGCGCTGGTAGGCGACCCGCCCCTGATTTTGGCCGACGAGCCCACGGGGAACCTGGATTCCCGCTCGGGGGCGGAGATTATGGAACTGTTTAAACAATTAAACAGCCAGGGGCGTACCCTGGTTTTGATTACCCACGACCCAAACGTGGCCCGGCAGGCCAACCGGATCATTTACCTGCAGGACGGCCGGGTGATACCGGCTCCCGGGGGCGTTGCGGCAAGTGAGGTGAGTTGATTTGCACGTGCCGGAAAAGCTGACTGTCTTAAAAAACAAAAAGACATCCCTGATCATAGCAGCCGCTTTGTGTCTTTCTATGGCCATAGGCTTATATTCTTTTGCGGCCGGCCGCGGTGAACAAGCGGTGGCTGAAGAAATCAAGGAAGTGACGGTAAAAAAAGGCGACCTGAAGATTGACCTGGCCGCGGACGGTAAAGCTGAGTTGGACACGGTGGGGCTTAGTTTTCAGATCAATGGCGTAATAAAGGAAATCCCCGTCCAGCCGGGTGATCATGTTAAGGCCGGGGATATCATTGCCAGGCTGGACGCGGAAAAATACCAGCTGGAACTGGAAGCCGCCCGGGCGGGTTACGAAGCGGCCCGGGCCAGGCTGGCCAAGGCCCGGGATGATTATAACAATAAACTAATCGCGGCCAAGGAAAAAATGGACAACGCCATGCTGGTCTACCAGCCCATGAGCCAGGTGCCCGACATTTTCCCGGCGCAGGAGGTGGCTTTGAAAAAGCTGGCCGCGGACAGCACCCGGGAGGCTTACGAGGCGGCCAAGAAAGCTACGTCGGATATCAAAATGGAAGAAGCCGCCGTGGCACAGGCTCTGGTTAACCTGAAGAAAGCGGAAAAGAACCTGGAGGATACCGTGTTGAGATCCCCGGTGGACGGCACGGTGCTCTATATTGCCGGCAAAGTGGGTGAAAGCGTGTCCGGCGGAGGGGATAACGCGGATAAACAATTTGCCGTGGTGTCCACCGGCGATTCCGTGACGGTTACCGCCCAGGTGTTGGAACTGGATATTGCCGAAGTGGCGCCGGGCCAGGCGGCGGAAGTGGAATTTGAAGCCCTGCCGGGTGAAATATTCACGGGCCGGGTCGGCGGCATAGAAGCGCTGCCCGTCACCGATGCCAGCGGCATCGTCGCTTACGAGGTGAGCGTGCTGCTTGACAAACCCGACGCCCGGATTAAACACGGCATGACGGGTACTGTGTCCTTTATCATTGAACAGAAAAAGGATGTTTTAATCATTCCCAACGCGGCGGTGAAAAGGGTGGACGGCGCGACGGTGGTGGAAATGTATAACGAGGCCGGGGAAATCGTCACCCGAAAGGTTAAAACGGGCTTTACCGATGGCCGTAATGTTGAGGTTATTGAGGGCCTCAAACAGGGAGATAAAATAATCATCCGAACCAGGACCTCCGCTCAGGGGGGTAAGGCGTGAAATACAGTGAACTGATTAAAATGGTCTTTGTTAATATCTACGCCAATAAATTTCGGGCTTTTCTCACTGCCCTGGGCATTATTGTGGGCGCAGCCACCATTTTATTGGTGGTGGCCGTGGGCAAGGGCGGTGAGGCTTCCGTTGCGGAGCAGTTTGCCAAACTTAACGTCGGCACCATTTACGTCATGTCCGCCCGGGGGAGCGATATGTACAGGAAGCCCTTAACCACCACCGATGTGGAGGCGATCAAAGAAAAAGCGCCGTCGGTAGAAATGGTGACCATCTACAATAACGGTAAAGCCGGGACCAGTTACAACGACATCACTTTTCAGGGTGATGTGATCGGTGCCTTTCCCGAATACCAAGCCCTGAGCAACCTGAAACTGCAAGCCGGTGTTTTCATCAGCGATGAAGACAATGAGCAAAGAAACCGGGTGGCCGTGCTGGGGGCGGAACTGGTCGATGAGTTGTTCGGCGGGGATGCGGCGGCCGCCGTGGGCAGTACCGTCAAAATCGACAGGCGCAACTTCCTGGTTATCGGGGTGCTGGAGCGTCTGGGGGACGCCACGGGCGGGGTGAATACTGATGAAAGCGCCATTGTGCCGTATGTGGTGGCGGAAAAATATCTTTTGGGGGCCAATGTGTACCCCCGGATTATCGCCCTGGCCAGGGATTTGGAAAGCGTGCCTTCGGCCATGCAAGAAATTGCCGGGGTGCTACGGGAAACGCACCGCATTCGGGGGCAGGATGACTTTTTGATCAGGGATGCCGGCAGCCGGCTGGCCGCGGCCCAGAATACAGCCCGCACCATGTCCGTGCTGCTGGTTATTGTGGCCACCATAGTCCTAGTGGTGGGCGGCATCGGCATTATGAACGTGATGTTTGTATCGGTCAAGGAGCGCACCAGGGAGATTGGCATATTAAAGGCCATCGGGGCCAGGAAAAAGGATATCCTGCTCCAGTTTTTGCTGGAGGCGGTAATCATCAGCCTGGCCGGTGGAGTAATCGGTATTATCCTGGGGGCGCTGCTGGTACCTTTGATGCAATATTTCGATCTTAAAGCCATACCGACCCTCCAGGGAGGCATTTTGGGTCTGGTGTTCTCTGTGGCCACCGGTACTTTTTTCGGCTATTACCCGGCCCTGAAAGCCGCGAGTTTGAGCCCGCTGGAGGCGTTGAGCCATGATTAGCGCTTGCCTGGCATTCCTTAATTACGACAAAAAATAACCGATATTAAGACTTTTGTCGTTGCCTGGCACTAAACATTAAATAACTAGGATGGGAGGCGGGGATAGTTGTTCAAAAAATTGCTGCTGGCGATTTTTATTATTAGCTTTGCGTGCAGTGGGCTGTCGCCCGCATTGGCCAAAGAGCCCGCGCGGCCCGAGCTTACCCCTTACCAGCTGTACTGGAATATTTTAAAGGTCCGGGAAAAGGTGGAAGTAAAAGAAAAGGCCTTTGAGCAAGCCCGCCTGGAGCTGCAACAATCCCTAATAAGGGAGGAATAGTATATGGTTGAATTCCTTGGCTGGCTCGGTTTATTACTGCTCATAGGGACCCTTATGCCATTTTTTTTACGCCGCTTACACCTTTGGCAAAGGGAAGTAACCTTTTTAGCACGTATTCATCACCACTTAGCTTTGACCTGCCTGGTGGTATTAACCCTGCATGGTCTTTGGGCTCTTAACGGACGGCGAGGGTGGGGAGCCTGGATACATGTTAAGGGTGAGATGATTTCTGGAGTACTTACTTGGTCGATACTTTTAGCCGTATGTATGTTGGCCTTAACTTCGTTACGACAGAAACGTTTTTCACGCACCCATTGCTGGCTGGTGGGATTACTGGTTTTGCTAGTGTTTTATCACATTTAGCACATTGCCATTGCAGGCGTTACTAAGGATATTCGCTTAACAGGGCGCAGCCCTTAAAAGGGCCCAGGGGGCATCGCCCACCTGGCGGGGGAGTTCGATGGGAGCAGGTTTCCCCGGGAACGGTGCTCACCAGGGTGGGCAATACAGGGCTGTCCACCGGGCCGCATGTGCATTTGGAAGTCCGGGTTAACGGCCGGCCGGTGGACCCGGGGCAATATTTTTAATGTATACACTGGATTAACCGTTGTTATGCAATGCGTTAAAAACGCGACATGGCTGTATTAAGATCAAAACCACCAATGAGGGGTGTGGAAAATTGACTGATTCAGGTGCAACCTGCTTTTTGTTGCCCTGGCCGCTTTTGTGGCGGTGGTGATGTTTGCCGGGGGATACCTTGTTTGCTGCAGGCGTTCAAGAACCATAGTAGGTAAACTTAACTCTTGCCGTCCTCCGTAACCAAATCAAATCCTTCGCGCACCCAGTCAATTTTACCGCCGGCCAGGTTATATACATTTTGGTATTTGGTACCTAATAATACTTCCGCCACCCGGTAACTTTTGCTGCCCGTTTCGCATATCAGCACAATAGCATCTGATGGCATTGCTCCCAGCGACTCCAGGTATTGTTCCGGCCTGGTCCGTAGTAGTCTTAAATCTCCCGGCAGTGAACCTTTGATGTGGCCCTCTTTGTATTCCCCCGGCGTGCTGACATCAATAAGAAACAAATTTTGTGTGGAAGATATCATTTCGGCCAGTTCCCGGGCGTTGATTTCCTTAACCTGGCCGGCGTTTTCCCGGGCGATGGGCGGGCCTTGTGGGGAAACAGCCGAAGCAGTTTGGCCGGGCTGTTTTTCATCAGTATTTATTACATTTGAATTATCCTGCCGCTCAGGTGATGCAGACGCTAACGGCGCTTGCACGGCAGTACTTTCCCCGCTACTTGAGCACCCCACCGAGCCTATTGATAAAACCAGTACCAGGACAAGCACGGCGCCTATATTTTTAAACACATGCATAGGGTTGCCTCCTTTCATGACTTGTTTCTCCTGGTGAGGAATGTATATGGGGTTAGTTTGACTCGATCAAAGTAAAGGACAAACAGGGCACCGGCCAGCATGACCATATCTTCAAAAATGGCCAGAAAACCCACCGTTCTTTCCACTCCGCTGAAACAACCGCACTCCACGTCCAGACCGCGGGCGGCACTAACTATTAAAATGGTAATGAACATGGTTAGCAACCCGGATATTACCAGGGCGCCGCCTTTTGTGTTTAATCCCAGCAACAAACAAACCCCGGCCAAAGTTTCTATCCACGGGATGGCCACAGCCACCGGGCCAATCAGTTCATCCGGCAGGAGTTTATAATTGTACACCGAGGCGGCAAAATCCAGAGGTGCGAATATTTTGCCAAGCCCCGCATAGAGAAACAACCCACCCATAATTAACCTGACCGCTAATTGAAAATAGTCGTTATGTAAAATTTTCATCACCTTGCAGCACTTCCTTCCGGTTTAAATACGGGATAACCCGCTTCCAACCAACCGGGATAACCTTCACCCAGCACGTAAACGTTGGTATAACCCCGGTCCACCAGTTCCCTGGCCATTTCCACCCCCACATCGCATTCCCCGCCGCTGCAAAAGGTCACAATAACGGCATTCCGGTCGGGGATTAATTTTTCTATCTCCACTTCCCCCTTGACCACCGACATCAGGGATATACCAATGGAGCCGGTAATAGTCCCTTCCATATATTCTTCAGGGCTTCTGGCATCCAGAAAAATAGCCTGCCGTTCATCAAACAGTTTTTTGGCGGAAACCAGGTCGATAAACTTTATATCGGGGCTTAATTGCTCCGCCTTTGCTTTGAGATCAGCAAGCTGTTTTTGCTGAATTTCGGCCAGTAGTTCGCCGCTAAGTGACTTTACTACCAAGGGATAGTTAAATGTCCAACCAAGTAAACACGCGATGATAACTAAAAACAGGCATTGTTTAAGCGCAACGACGGTCAGTCGTTTTTTAGGTGCAGCACGGTTATTATTCTTTTGCTTACTTCCATTGCTTGTCGACATACGAACACTCCTTTCCCGAAACACAGGGCAATAAAAAGATTGGCAATTTTGCTTTTAATCTGATGCGCTTCAATATAGAACTGGTGGTTTACTGGCATCCTTCAACCCTGCTAACTATTATAACTACTATTTTTTGCCATTCTATGAACAAAATTTGAACAAACTGTGAACAACCAGAGTTCGGTTTTTATTCACAGTTCATTCACAGAACGGCCAAAAATGACCAATATAATAAAAAGTGCGGGGAGCCCGGCCGGTAATACCCCAAAATCTTCAAAGCCATAGGAGGGAGTTAAAAAAATGAAGAAGAAAATAGTAATCCTTACTGTGACGCTGGTGCTGGCGCTCAGCATCGCCCAGGTGGCTTCAGCCGCCGGCATGGGCTGGGGCGGCGGCCCGCGGATGCTGGACAGCGACAACTGGGTCAGCCCGGTAGACGCCTTAAACCTCACCGACCAGCAAATTGAAACGATGCAGCAGCTGCAAAAGAACTGTTTCGAGCAAACCGGAGACCTGCGGGACAAGCTGCGGGACTTGATGTTTGACCTGCGGCAGTACCGTCTGCAAAAGGACCCCGACCAAGCTCAGATTGACGCCAAAATCAAGCAAATCAACGATCTGAAGAGCCAGTTATATGAAATCAAGATGCAAACCAGGGAGCAGATGCAATCTCAACTAACCACTGAACAACTGGCGGAGATGGCCAAGATGAGAGGCTTTGGTAAACACGGCGCCCGCGGGTTTAGCGGGTTTAACGGGGCTAACTAATAAATTACCTGGATTATTAAATAAGCCGGCCGGTTCAGGGAGGGGAAATCATTCCCCTCTCTTACTTATTTAGATAATTTTGCACATCGTATTATTATCGTTTTTTTACTCACCGAACAATGATGCTCTTTCTAAGCCTGCCGTGACAAGCAGTAAATGCTGGTCTTACCAGTATAGCTTTTTCAGTGAGTGCTGGGCCTGTTCGGCTCTCGAAAAAGAGGGACAGCAGTCATCCGTACGAAAAAAACGGAGCCGGTCCAAAGCGAACCGTGGTGCGCATCTTACGCGGAGCATATGGGTGAGCGGGACCGCGGGAGAAATTCCGCGGTTAAATTTTCCTGATCATGTTTTCGTTTTTTTCGGCTCATACTAAACTTACAATTTTACCAAAAAGGGGCTGGGGTACGATGAAGCTGGCGTTCGTTTCCTTTCGCCGTTTCGTTTTTTTGTTGCTGGCTCTGGTTGTTCTGGCCACAGGGTTGGTGGTGGCCGCCAGGCAAACACCGGCGCAGGATCGCACCCTGTACTGGGGACTAAGTGGGGATGATGTGATCAGGGTGCAGCAGCGCCTGCTGGACTGGGGATTCTATGACGGGCCGGTGGACGGCTTCTACGGCAGCAAAACCCAGCAGGCGGTGGTGGATTTTCAGCTAAACAATGGCCTTGTTCCCGACGGCGTGGTCGGTCCAAATACCTGGGCCGCCCTGGGCTTTCCCCCGGCCCCCGCGACAGCACCACCCCCAGAACCGCCGGCGGTCTCCCGGGGAGTAACCAACCGGGATGCGGTTTACCTGCTGGCCAGGGTTATTGAAGGGGAGGCGGCCGACGAGCCCTTTGAGGGCAAAGTGGCCGTGGGAGCGGTGATTTTGAACCGCACCAGGAGTGCGGCCTTTCCCCACAGCCTGGCGGGAGTCATCTTTCAACCCCATGCCTTTGAATCGGTGAGCAACGGCCAGTACAACCGCCCGGTGAGCGAGGAATCCTTGCGGGCAGCCCAGCTGGCCATGAGCGGGTGGGACCCCACGGGGGGAAGCCTTTACTTCTGGAACCCCGCCAAGCCGGTGAACCCGTGGATCTGGACCCGGAACATCGTCACCCAAATCGGCCGGCACGTTTTTGCCCGCTAAAGGAGGTCGGGAGTTGACGATGAACAATAAGAGGTTTTGGCTATTGCCCCTGGTGGCCGGGGTATTGCTGGTGGGGGCTCTGGGGTACTGGGGCTACCAGCAGTTCACCGTGCGCCAGCGCCTGGAAACGGCTTTAAATAACAAGTACTACCGGGCCCTCTATGACCTGACGGAAAATGTCCAGAACATGGAAGTGCTGCTTTCCAAGAGTTTGGTGGCCGGTACGCCGGAAGCACAAAGCACCCTTTTTATGGAGCTCTGGCAGCGGGCCACGGCGGCCCAGGCTGATTTAAACCAGCTGCCGGTGACCGACGCCCTCACCGGACGTACGGCCAAATTCCTCACCCAGGTGGGTGACTACGCCCATTCCCTGCTCCAGCAGGCCGCCAGGGGGCAGCTGGAGTCCGACCGGCAATGGGAAACCCTAAACCGCCTTTACCGGCAGTCTGCCGATTTAAACCTGGCCCTGCACGACCTGGAAGGCCGCATTGCCGATGGGCGGCTTTACCTGAACGAACTGGTGCGGGAAGGCGGCCGCACCCTGGGCCGGGAGGGCCCGCGTCTGGCCAACTCTAATTTCCAGGCCATTGAGAAGTATATGGAGAATTTCCCCACCCTGATCTATGATGGCCCTTTCTCCGACCACCTGGAAAAACGAACGGCCCGGGGCCTCACCGGAAAGAACATTGACAGGGACGAGGCCCGCAGGCGGGCGCTGGAAGTGGTGGAGGGCAAGAGTGACTACGCGGTGGAACGGGTGGGGGAAACCCGGGGCAAAATCCCCTCTTACCTGGTGGAACTGCGCCCTAAAAACGGCAATGGGGGAGGCAACATCACCGTGGCCATTACCCGGCAGGGCGGCCACCTGAACTGGATGACCAACGGACGCCAGATTGGCCGCCCCGCCTGGAGCATTGAAAAGGCCAGGCGAAAGGCCCGGGAATACCTGGCTTCCCTGGGCTTCAACAACATGGTGCCGGTGTATCATGAACAGCAGAACGGCGTTGCCGTGTTCAACTTTGCCGCCACCCAGGACCGGGTGGTCCTCTACCCGGATCAAGTTAAGGTGACCGTAGCCCTGGACAACGGCCAGATCCTGGGTGTGGAGGCCTCGGGCTATTTGATGAACCACACCCGCCGCGAACTGCCCCGCCCCCGGATTAGCCTGCAGGAAGCCCGGAAAAAGCTCAACTCCCGGCTGAAGGAGGTAAGGGGGGGCCGGCTGGCCCTCATACCGGTGACTCCGGATAAAGAAAAGCTGGCCTATGAGTTTCAGGCCCGTCTGGACAGGGATCTCTTCCTGATCTACATAGACGCCATGGACGGCAGCGAAGCCCAGGTGCTGCGGGTGGTGCGCAATCCAGAGGGCGTATTAACTCTGTAGTGACCCACTCCAGTCAAGCGCTTTTCAGGCGGGATTAGTGCATGCTGGGCGAGGGCACGGCGTTGTCCTGAGCGAACGAATTGCGAAGCGTCGTAACAGCACCAGGCGAAGCAAGGCTGCCGGCTCGGCTCTCGAGGACGCCAAACGAAAGCAAATGGAAGAATACCTGTTGGTGACACATCGGGCAGTTTAATATGGTCGGGAGGTAACAGTGTCGATGGTAATCCGCAGAGAGCCAGAGCCGGCCCGCAGCAAGCCGTGGTGCTGTAGACGCGGAGCACCTGAGTGAGCGAGGACAACGCCGTGCCTTTTTTATCCAGTCTAAGTAAGCTGCTTTTATCCGAACTGTCACCGTCAGTGCACGAACCTTAGAATAATTACCTGTTGACAGCGGGGCAACCACATGCTAGTATTTAACTTAACTTGATATGGTAGTAAGGCCGTGAAGGGGAAGATGGGCGCGTCAACCATGCCAGCGAGCCGGGGAGGGTGCAAGCCCGGCTGGGGAAGTGCCCGTGCCGCCCCGGAGCCGGGGACCCAAAGGTGATCTCACCGAGTATGTCCTCTCCGGCAGCCCGCCGTTACCGGGCCTGGAGTGGGTCGCCTTTTCCCTGGCGGCCAAATTGGGTGGTACCGCGAGACCGGGCTCTCGTCCCATTGGGGCGAGAGCCCTTTAACTTTAAAAGACAAGGGGTGAACAGGTGAATACACTGGAATTACTCGAGCTTCTGGAAGACAATGCCAGGCTCACGCCGGAAGAAATAGCCGTCATGCTGCATGTAGATACAGGGGAAGTGCGCCGGGCCATCCAGGAGCTGGAACAAAATAAAACCATCTTGAAGTACATGACCCTTGTGAACTGGGAAAAGGCCGGCGAAGAAAAGGTTTCCGCCCTGATTGAGGTGCGCATTACGCCCCAGCGGGACGTGGGTTTTGACGCGGTGGCCCGGCGCATTAGCCGGTTCCCGGAGGTGCGTAGCGTGCGCCTGATGTCCGGGGCCTACGATTTGGCGGTGTTCATCGAAGGACGCACCATGCGGGAGGTAAGCCACTTCGTGGCCACCAGGTTGGCTACCATTGAAGGTGTAATCAGCACCACCACCCACTTCGTCCTCAAAACCTACAAACAGGACGGGGTCATTGTGGGAGATGGCGAAGAAGACCGCCGCCTGATGGTAACACCTTAGGAAGGGGGGCGTTTTTATCCCCCACTTCACACGCTAAACAAACGGGGAGGAACGGCTAATGAGCAAAACCTGGTGTGAGCGGATTAATCCCGTAGTACGGGATATGCCACCCTCGGGGATTCGCCGTTTTTTCGATATGGTGGCCGAAACCAAAGGGGTCATTTCCCTGGGCGTGGGTGAACCGGACTTTGTCACGCCCTGGCACATCCGGGAGGCCTGCATTTACTCCCTGGAGAAGGGTTACACCATGTACACCTCCAACAGCGGCCTCCTGGAACTGCGCTATGCCATTGCCCGGGACCTGGCCGACACTTACGGTGTATTCTATGATCCCCGGAGCGAGATTCTGGTAACGGTGGGAGTAAGCCAGGCCCTGGACCTGGCCTTAAGGGCACTGGTTTGCCCGGGCGACGAGGTGCTCATCCCGGAGCCGTCCTACGTTTCCTATGCCCCCACGGTGATTTTGGCCGGGGGAAAGGTGGTTCCCCTGCCTACCGGCATGGAACAGGGCTTTTGCCTGAGCGCCCACCAGGTGGAGGCGGCCATCACGCCGCGCACCAAGCTCCTGCTGTTATGCTATCCCAACAATCCCACCGGGGCAGTGCTGGACCGGAAAACCCTGCTGGAAATTGCGGAGGTGGCCGCAGCCCACGACCTGATCGTGATTTCCGACGAGATTTATGACAGGCTGACCTACGTGGGCCAGCACACCTGCGTGGCCAGCCTGCCGGGCATGAAGGAACGTACCGTTCTTTTAAACGGGTTTTCCAAGTCCTACGCCATGACGGGCTGGCGGGTGGGTTATGCCTGCGGCCACGGGGATTTCATTGCCGCCATGACCAAAATCCACCAGTATACCATGCTCTGTGCGCCCATTACCGCCCAAATGGCCGCCCTGGAGGCGTTAAAAAACGGCCGGTCGGGGATGGAGCGCATGGTGCGGGAGTACAACAGGCGCCGCAATGTCGTCCTGCATGCTTTCCGGGATATGGGACTGCCCTGTTTTGAGCCCAAAGGAGCCTTTTACGCCTTCCCGGAAATCAGGGTTACCGGTCTGACATCAGAGGAATTTGCCGAGACCCTGCTCCAGGAGGAAAAGGTGGCCGTGGTTCCGGGCAATGCCTTCGGGCCCAGCGGCGAAGGCTTCGTGCGCTGTTCCTACGCCGCCTCGCTGGAGGATCTGGGTGAGGCCCTGCGGCGCATGGCCCGGCTGGTGCGCCGGCGGGGTGTCAGACCGCGGGTGATTTCCACTCCCCCACGGCCTTTCCCGGCCCGGGAAGCGGGCGTGAGTGCGGCGGGCGGTGCATCCTCGTAAATTTTTTACACGGGCAGGAATTAATGTCCTGATGTAGAAATATTAAAAACTGTGCCGGAATTGTATGCCGGCGGGAATAAAATAATAAAAAAGCAGGATGGGAGGACGGCAGGAGTGAAACTGTTGCTGTTGTGTCTTTTTGTGGGCGTGTTGCTTTACAGCGGCTACAGCAGTATGGGGCGCAACCGGACTTTGAGCGACTTCTTTTTAGGCGGGCGGGCCATGGGTCCCTGGCTTTCGGCTTTTGCTTACGGCACCACCTATTTCTCAGCGGTGATTTTTATTGGCTATGCCGGCAAGGTAGGCTGGGGATTTGGCACGGCCGCCCTTTGGATTGTTCTGGGCAACACCCTTGTGGGCAGCCTGCTGGCCTGGCTGGTCCTGGCCCGGCGGACCCGGATCATGACCGCCCGGCTGGGGGCCATGACCATGCCGGAGTTTTTGGAAGCCCGCTATCAAAGCCGGGCCATGAAAATATACGGGGCCCTGGTTATTTTCCTGTTCCTGGTTCCATACTCCGCCTCCGTGTTCATGGGTTTAAGCTATTTATTTAATCAGATCTTTGGCATCCCCTACTTATATGCCGCACTATTGATGTGCCTTTTGACTGCCCTGTACCTGATCATGGGCGGCTACCGGGCAGTAGCCCTCACCGATGTGATTCAGGGAACGGTCATGCTGGCCGGAGTGGGCATGTTGCTCTACTACGTCCTGGGGGCTCCCCAGGTGGGAGGGCTGTTCCAGGGGCTGCAACGGCTGGCAGAAGTTGACCCCGGCCTGGTAAGCCTGACCGGGCCCCAGGGCCGCTGGCTGCCCCTGGCCGCCCTGGTGGTTCTGACCAGCCTCGGCCCCTGGGGCCTGCCCCAAATGGTGCAGAAGTTTTACGCCATCAAGGATGAGAAAGCCATCCGCCCGGCCATGGTGGTGTCTACACTTTTTGCGCTGGTGATTACCTTTGGGGCTTATTTCACCGGATCCCTTACGCACCTGTTCTTTGACAAGTTGCCCGTGGATCCAACCAGCGGCAAGCCCACTCCCGACATGCTCATGCCGATCCTGATTCACAGCACGCTGCCCGAGCTGGGAGCCACGCTCATTCTCCTGCTGGTGCTCTCGGCATCCATGTCCACCCTGGCGTCCCTGGTGCTGGTGAGCAGTTCGGCCGTTTCCATAGACCTGGTGCAAAGCCTGCGACTCCGCTGGGCAAAAGAATACAGCGTTTTCATCATGCGCCTGTTATGCTGCCTCTTTATAGCCCTTTCCTTAATTATCGCCCTGGTCAAGCCGGGAATTATCCTTAGCCTGATGGCCATGTCCTGGGGCACGGTGGCCGGAGCATTCCTGGCCCCCTACCTGTACGGCCTGTTCTGGCGGGGCACCACGCCTGCGGGGGCCTGGGCCGGAACTTTAACCGGGCTGGGCTGTTCCGTAATCCTGTCCCTTTATTACCGGCTTGATCCGGCGGTCATTCCCCTGGTAGGGTCGCTGGCCATGCTCATTCCCCTGGTGGTGGTACCCGTGGTCAGCCTGTTTACCCGCCCCCTGCCGGTGGAGGCGGTGGAAAGGGCCTTTGGTCCGGGTACTGTCCCGGGAAAGCGGACTTTACTGAAATATAAGGAAGTGGAGAGTACATGATCTGGGATCCAGAACATGAATGCATGGACAGGGAGGAGCTCCAGGCTCTGCAGCTGGAGCGGTTAAAGGAGACACTGCACCGGGTTTACAGGCAGGTACCCTACTATCGCCGGCTCTTTGATGCCCACGGCGTTTTGCCTGAGGATCTGCGCACCTTAAGCGATATCCAAAAGTTTCCTTTTACCACCAAGGCAGCCCTGCGGGATAACTACCCGTACGGGCTCTTTGCTGTTCCGCTAAAAGAAGTGGTACGGTTGCACGCATCTTCGGGCACGACGGGAAAGCCCATTGTGGTGGGATACACCAGAAGGGACCTGGAAACCTGGAGTGAACTGGTGGCCCGGATTGTCACCCAGGCCGGGGTCACCGACGAGGACGTGGTGCAGATCACCTTTGGCTACGGCTTGTTTACCGGTGCCTTCGGACTGCACTACGGCCTGGAAAGGGTGGGTGCCACCATTGTCCCTGCCTCGGTGGGCAACAGTGAAAAACAGATCATGCTGATGAAGGATTTCGGCACCACGGTGCTGGTGGGCACTCCGTCCTACGTGCTGCACCTGGGGGAAACTGCCCGTTCCATGGGCATTGATCCCGCCGGCCTGAAGGTGCGGCTGGGTCTGTTTGGCGCCGAGGCCTGGAGCGAGGAAATGCGCCGCGAGCTGGAGAAGATGTGGGGCATGAAGGCCACCGACAACTACGGCCTGTCGGAAGTGATGGGGCCGGGAGTGTGCGGTGAATGCACCGTGGGACCGGGCCTGCATATTGCCGAAGACCATTTCCTGGTGGAAATTATCGATCCCGAAACCGGCGAGGCCCTGGATTACGGCCGGGAAGGGGAGGTGGTCATAACCACCCTGACCAAAGAGGCCTTCCCCGTAATCCGCTACCGCACCCGGGACATTTCCGTGATCAACCCGGAACCCTGCCCCTGCGGGCGTACCACCGCCCGCCTGCGCCGGATTGCCGGGCGGACCGACGACATGCTGATCATTTCCGGAGTAAATGTTTTCCCCTCCCAAATTGAAAGCGTATTGATGGAAATCGAAGGTATCTCACCCCACTACCAGATTGTAGTGGATAAGAAGGGTTACCTGGATTACCTGGAGGTACAGGTGGAAATGACGGAGCAGGCCTTCACCGGCAGCTTCCGGGACCTGGAGGCCATGGAAGAAAAAATCCGCCGCCGGCTCCAGGCAGTGCTTTCCATCAGCCCGCGGGTGCGCCTGCTGGAACCCCACTCCATCGAGCGCAGTCAGGGCAAAGCCAAACGGGTTATAGACAGGCGCCCTAAAAAGCAGTAGCAATTTATATATAGCGTCGCAAAAATGAAAGGGGCATGGGCGGCGGTCGCCTAAGGAGCACTGGAGCGACGGGAGACGACCTCCGCCTAAATGGTAAATGTTCAGTAGAACCGCTACCATAGGCAAGGTGCCGCCCAGCACTCACTGGAATACTGGGTCTTCGTAAAACCAGAGGTATCAATTGAACCTGAAATCTCAGGAGCAGAGCCATATTGTGGTGAGTGCTGGGCGGCACCAAAGCGGGTTCACTGAACATTTACCCCAATGGATATGCGACAGTAACATATGGAGGTTTGACATGAAGGAACTAATGACGGGTAACGAAGCCATTGCCCGGGGAGCTTATGAACACGGCGTTACCGTGGGGGTTGGCTATCCGGGTACGCCCAGCACCGAGATTCTGGAAAACTTTGCCCGCTACCCGGGGATTAAGGCCCAATGGGCCCCCAACGAAAAGGTGGCCCTGGAGGTGGGCATTGGGGCTTCCCTGGCCGGGGCCCGGGTGCTGGTGACCATGAAACACGTGGGGGTGAACGTGGCGGCCGATCCCCTGATGACCGCTGCTTATACGGGCGTTAACGGCGGGCTGGTGCTGGTTTCCGCCGACGACCCCGGGATGCACAGCTCCCAGAACGAGCAGGACAACCGCTTTTACGCCCGCTTTGCCCGGGTGCCCATGTTTGAACCGTCGGACAGCCAGGAAGCCCTGGACATGGTGGGCCTGGCCCTCCAGGTGAGCGAGGAGTTTGACCTGCCCGTGATCCTGCGCACCACCACCAGGGTGGCCCATTCCCAGAGCCTGGTGGACCTTAAGGAGCGCAGGGAGGCACCCTTAAGGCCCTACCGCAAGGACCCGAAAAAATGGCTTATGGTGCCGGCCTTCGGCCGCCTGCGCCGCCAGGTCCTGGAAGAGCGGCTGCAAAGGCTAAAGGCCTACACCGAAACCACGCCGGTAAATTTCATTTCCTGGGGCGACCGCCAGGTGGGAGTGATCACCAGCGGCATCAGCTACCAGTATGTGCGGGAGGTTTTGCCCGGGGCCTCCATACTCAAGCTGGGGATGACCTTTCCTCTGCCGCAAGGCCTGATCCGCCAGTTTGCCGCCGGTGTGGAAAGGCTTCTGGTGGTGGAAGAGCTGGATCCCTATATTGAAGAATTTGTCCGGGGCCTGGGTCTTACGGTGACGGGCAAAAAGATTTTCCCGGCCTGGAACGAGTTTACCCCCGGCCTTGTGCGCCGCAAGCTAAAGGAAGCGGGGATACCGGTGCCTTCGCCAGCTGCCGGGCAGGATGCGACCGCCTGTCCTCTGGGACCCGGCGGTGAAGTGGAGGAATTACCTCCCGTCCCGGGACGCCCGCCCGTACTCTGCCCTGGCTGTCCCCACCGGGGAGTCTTTTATGTGCTGCATAAATTAAAGCTTCTGGTTACCGGGGACATCGGCTGCTATACCCTGGGCGGCCTGCCCCCCCTGGAGGGCATGGACAGCTGCGTGTGCATGGGGGCCAGCATTGGCATGGCCCACGGCTGCGAACTGGCCGATCCTTCCCTGGCCCGCCGCACCGTAGCCGTAATTGGCGACTCCACCTTTTTCCATTCCGGCATCACCGGCCTCATGCACATGGTTTACAACGGGGGCCAGGGTACGGTAATCATTTTAGACAACCGCACCACGGCCATGACCGGCCACCAGGAGCACCCCGGCACGGGCAAAACGCTCATGGGGGAGCCTGCCCCCGCGGTGGATCTGGAAGCGCTGGTGCGGGCGCTGGGGGTCGGCCGGGTGCGGGTGGTGGATCCCCTGGATATGGCCGGGTTGACGCAGGCCATCCAGGAGGAAATTGCCGCAGGCGCCCCGTCGGTGATCATTGCCCGCCGGCCCTGCGCGCTGTTGCAAAGGGAAAACCGCCCGCCGGTCCGGGTGGATGTTGAGGCCTGCACCGGCTGCAAGACCTGCCTGAAGCTCAGCTGCCCGGCCATTTCCGTGCAGGATAAAAAGGCGGCGGTGGATGCCATTATCTGCACCGGCTGCGGGTTGTGCGTGCAGGTGTGCAAGTTTGGCGCCCTGAAGGAAGGGGGAGAAAACAATGGCTGAGGTAACGGGTGCGGCCCTGGCGCCGGTGGACATATTGATGGTTGGCGTAGGGGGCCAGGGAATCATCCTGGCGAGCAAGATCCTGGCCCACGCCGCCCAGGCGGCCGGGTACGATATTAAAGTATCGGAAATCCACGGCATGGCCCAGCGGGGGGGCAGTGTGGTAACCCAGGTGCGCCTGGGGGAAAGGGTCTATTCCCCCCTCATTCCCGAAGGAGAGGCCGATATCATCCTGGCCTTTGAACAGCTGGAGGCCCTGCGCTGGCTGGAGTGTGTGAAGGGCGGGGGCACCATCATTGTGAACAGTCAGATCATCTATCCCGTACCCGTACTGGCGGGCATGGCCCAATATCCCGAAAACATTATCGCCCACCTTTCCCGCCGGGCCCACACCCTGGTGGTGGACGCCCTGGGCAAGGCCCTGGGGTGCGGCAATGCCCGGGCGGCCAACTTAGTGCTGCTGGGCGCCCTGGCCAGGAGGATGTCCATCCCGCTTTCCTGCTGGCTCAACGCCATAGAGGCCTGTGTCCCCGCCCGTTACCTGGAGGTCAACCGGGCCGCCTTCCAGAGCGGTTATGCCCCCTGAGTTATCTGGTAAATTCAGTAGAACCTTTATGAAAAGGATGCGGCGCGCATCTTACGCGAAGCACTGGAGTGAGCGGGGACAGCGCCGCATCCAACCAGTTCACTGAATATTTTTAACGCCTTTTTCGAATTGAGCGGCTACGAAAATGCCTGGGGTCGGGACTTATGGGCAGGCAAAAGGTTTTTAAGCTAAACGAATATCGAAAGAAGGAGAGGACGGCGCCGGGCCTTGAACCCCTGGACAACGGGGATGGGAGGGTCCGTTTCCATGCGCCCCTGGGTAAAATCAAGGCGTTTTTAAAGGAGCGAAAGTGGCTTCTGCTGGCGCTAGTTTTAACGGCCGTCATCTGCCTGTTGCCCACACCCCGGGGCCTGACCGTGCAGGGAAAGTACGCCCTGGGTCTCTGGGCCTTTGTCATCGTCTGCTTTTTGACCGAAGCGGTGCCCCTGCCCATGACCGCCATGCTTATCGGCTCTTACCAGGTTTTCGCCGGCATCGCCGGCTTCAGAGAGGTGCCCCGCACCTTTATGGACGATGCCGTGATTTTCATCATGGGCGTGCTGATGATGGGTGCCATGCTGATGAAGTACAATATCCACAACCGGGTGGCCCTCTTCATGCTCAAACTATGCGGCACCCGCATTGAAAGGGTTATCCTGGGCATTGTGGCCTTTTGCGCCATCAGCGCTGGCTTCATTACGGAGCACGCCGCGGTGATGATCATGCTCCCCATCGGGGTGGGCATTATTTCCTTAAGCGGTGGTTACAAAAAGGTGCCCAACCTGGCCAAGCTGATCATGCTCTCCATTGCCTACGGCGTGATTATTGGGGGTGTCTCCGCGCCATCGGGAGGCGCCCGCAATGCCCTGATGCTGGGCCTTTTGAACAGCCTGGGCGTCAACGTCGGCTACGGCCAGTGGATGCTCATGGTCATGCCCTTTACCCTGATCATGATCCCTATAGTTAGTTACTGGCTGCTGAACCTCTTTTCTCCGGAAATTACAGACCTGGCCGGGGCAATTAAGGCCATCAGGGAGGAAATGGAGGCCGATGGTCCCATGACCAGCCAGGCGCGGATGGCTCTGGCCATTTTTCTGGCCGTGGTGGCCGGCTGGATTTTTGCCAGCCAGCGTTTTGGGGTGGGCAACATTGCCATGGTGGGTATTCTCCTGGCGGCGGTATTGCGCCTGATCGACTGGAGCTACCTGCAGCAAAAAACCCAGTGGGGGGTGGTTTTACTTTACGCCGGGGCCATTTCCATGGGTAAGATGCTCATTGCCACCGGCGCCGCTTCCTGGCTGGCCGGGCAGCTCCTGCACCTGGCGGCGGCCGCCGAGGTAACCGAGGGGGTTTCCCTGCTGGCGGTTACTGCCACGGTAACCGCCCTGGTGACCAATACCATGGCAGACGGTCCCACGGTGGCCGTCCTCGGCCCAATCTTTTTGAAGGTGGCCGAACTGTCCCGGACCTCACCCCTGGTCATTGGTGTGGCCACCTCCCTGGCTTCGGCCTTTTCCTACCTCCTGGTGATTGCCACTCCCGCCAACGCCATCGTTTACGGTCCCGGTTTCTTGCAGGCACAGGATTTTTTAAAGGCCGGGGGCGTACTCTTTCTCATCTCCCTGGTCTTCACCGTTACCTTTCTCGGTGGTTTCTGGTGGCACGTGCTGGGAGTTTGGTAACCGGGGCTATTCTTAGAGTAACCAAATTCCGCCCCCGTCCAAAACAAATACAATTGGTGGAAGATTATAAATTTAAAAAATAACAAAGTGATTTATTGCACAAACAACAAGGCTATGTTATACTTGAAGCAAAACGAGGGCACAGACATAGAAATGTGAATAAGTGCACAACCTGAAATTAGCGGCATATTTTGTAGTGAACAGGTGTGGTGAAAAGCCAGTAGACACAAGGACTTTGGAACCTGACAGATTGAAGTAAAATGAGGGATAAATGGAGTATGTGAACGCCGTAACATACCTGGGGAAATGCGCTGTTATGTAGTGACAAAAGGCTCCCCTTACCGGCCGGGTGCCGGCCAGGTTGGGGGTTGCGGGTTCATTGAATATTTACCAGGTTGACTTGGGGGTGATGTGCCCATGTTTTTCCGAAAAGTTACCAGCCGCAGCGGGGGAAAAGAGTACACCTACCTGAAACTCATTGAAAACTACCGGGAAGGGAACAAGGTAAAACAGAGGGTAATCGCCAACCTGGGCAACCTGGAGAACCTGACGCCGGAAAAGGTGGAGGGCCTGATTGACGGCCTGGCCCGGATATGCGGTGTTTCCCGGCGGCCAGCCAATATCGAAGCCAGGAAGGTTCTGCGCTACGGCGAGGTGCTGGCCATACACCGGATCTGGGAGATGCTGGATGTGGGGGGAGCCGTGGAGGCCGTTTTTTCCGGTGAAAGGTACGACCCGGACACCGCCCTGCTGCTGGAACTGATGGCCATCAACCAGATCATCAAGCCCCCAAATAAACAGGCCATTAGCGACTGGTACCGGTGCCTGTACTTTCCCGAAGCCCAGGGCAAGGAATTTTTAGACCACCATTTTTACAGGGCGCTGGACAGCGTGGCCAGCGTGAAGGAAAGGCTGGAGGAGGAAATTTTCCAGAGGTTGTGTGCCTTTACCCGGGTCAGCCGGGAGGTCGCCTTCTGCCTGCTGACCACGGCCACCGTTGAGCCTGCTCCTCGCAGTGAACTTGACCATTCGCCCTATGGCCGGTATATTCTAGAAGCACCACTGGAGGAGCAGCTGGTTTACCTGGGGATTCTGGTCAGCCGTGAGGGGATGCCCTTTGGGCACCGCATCCTGCACGAGGTACCCGACGAGGGGGACTTCCGGGAAATTGTGCACCACCTGCAGGCCGGGCATGGTACCCGTCAGTGCATCTTTGTGGGTGACCGCCGGCTGGTGTCCGGCCCCCACCTGGAGGTGCTGGTGTCCCACAGCTACCATTATCTGGTTCGTCGCAAGATCCAGTCGGAATGGGAGTTAAGGTTATGTGAGCGGGAACTGGTGGAGAACAGGGCGGAATTTAAAGAAGTGGATAGGGATCTCTGGTATAAGGAAGTCATGGAAGGGGGGGTGCGGTACCTGGTGTGCTACAGCCCGGCGGCGGCAAAGGAAAAGGTGATTGCCCTTGCGGAACGCCTGGATGAGGTGGAGGAAGAATTGCGGGAACTGCAGAAAACGGCCGCGTCTGAACACCGTTCGGGCAAGAGGACCCTGCCCAGGGGTGCTGCTGTCCTGAAGGATAAATACTGCCGCCGCTATTTTGACTGGCATTACAACGAGGCCACCGGGGAGCTGACCTGGCGCCGCAAAGAAGACGTGATCACCCGGGAGGAGAAAACAGCGGGGGCCTTCCTGCTGGAAACTAACGCTACCCTGTTGGACGGCCGGGAATTACTGCTGGCATACACCCGCCTCGGCCAGCTGGGGGAATCCTTTAAGGAAATCAGGAGTTTTGAGGCCAGGCCGAAAGAATTCTACCGCGAACGGAACCTTTCCGCCAGTATTTTCGTATGCGTACTGGCCGCCATGCTGGAAAAGACCCTGGAAGGGTTGCTCAAACGGGCGGGAATACCTCTGACCTCCCGCCAGGCCCTGGAGCTGCTGGAAGAAGTGAAGGTGGCCATCAACCGGGTGGACGATGTGGAGCTGAAGTCGGTGACGAGCATAGAAAAAACCCAGGAAGAAATTCTGCAGGCCATCGGGGTGCCCGACCCCAGGGCGGTCGTGGTTTAGGCACCCCGGCCTGACTCCCCGACGGGAGGAGGTGGACCCATGGAAAAAAGGGTTGGGGACATCATGGTGCCCATCATGGAATTTGCCACAGTGCCCGGTGAATCAACGGCTAAAGACGCGGTGGCCGCCCTCAAATCCCGCCGGGGCTACCCGCTGGTGCTGGTCCTGGAAAATGACAGGGTGGCCGGGATGGTCGGGCTAAAGGAAATTCTCCGGGGGCTGGATCCCGTCATGTTCAGGAAAGCCACTTACGGCGGCTGGACCGTCAGCCCCGACTGGAGGGAGCCCGTATTGTTCACGGGTCACTTCCAGGAGCGTTGCGCGGCCCTGGCCGAACGACCGGTTAAAGAAATCATGGTGCCTCTGCCGCGCCGGTTAAAAGCTCAGGATAGCATCGTTAAAGCTGCCCACATCATTCTCAGCACCGGGCAGGAACCGGTACCCGTCTGGGAGGAAGACCGGCTGGTGGGTATGGTGGGCATGAAAGAGATTTTTGCCGAAATGGTGCGGGAGCTGGACAGTGCGGGCGGTGGTTCGCGAAGTAAAGTGATCTTTGCAGATCAATTCCGCCGGAAGGCCAGGGTCACTACCACAACGGGGTAGTGACAAAAAATTACCCAAGATAGTGAAACATTTCACAAGCTCAAAGGGCGGAAATGTCTAAGCTCTCAGGCTTATATCTTTGGAAGTTGTCACTACGGTTTGTAGTGATAAAAAGACAAGGGGGTGAGAGGGCCGGCGCGGCGAGAAGGGCAAAGGAACCGGCCGGGCCGGAAGAATCAAAAAAGAACTGGCAAGGCTGAATGTAGTGGTTAAAACGCTGGTTTGGGGGAACTAACTTAAGGAGGTATCATCAATGAGTATTTTAAGAAGGGTTGCCGGGGGCGGTCTGGCTGCCGGTGAATTCCTGACCGCCCTGTCCAGGAAGCAGGCCCAGTGGGAACTGGAAATGAGCCGGGTCATCCTGGGTCAACGCTGGAAGCTTCTGCTGATAGCCATGTTTCCCGTCCTTTTAGGCCTGGGGATGGAGGTGGCTGTGGCGGCCGGCCTGCCCGAGCACATCGGCGGGCACAAGGCCTACATGCCCAGCTTCGCCACCACCGAGATGTTTATTGGCTCGGTCTTTGTAGGCGTCATGGCCGGGTTGATTACCGGCGTGATTGGTGCGGGCGGCGGCTACGTCCTTACCCCGGCGCTGATGAGCATCGGCGTGAAGGGGATTATGGCCGTGGGCACCGACCAGTTCCACCTCTTTGCCAAAGCAATCATGGGTACGGTCATCCACCGCAAGATGGGTAACGTGAACTTCTGGATTGCCGTGTGGTTTGTCCTGGGTTCGGTAACCGGTGCGTCCGTGGGCGGCGTGCTGAACAGGGCCATCTACCAGAAAAGCCCCGCTTTGAGCGATGCCTTCATCAGTGCGGTATACGTGTTCATGCTGGGCATTCTGGGCTTCTACGCCCTGGCCGACTGGCTCCGCATGCGTAAAGGTACTGCCGGCGGTGCCAGGACATCCGGTACCGACACCACGACCAATTTTGCCCGCTGGCTGCAGTCCCTTCCCTTAAAGCCCCGGGTGAAATTCGACGAGCACATTGTCCCCGGCGGCCGGAGCATCGCCGTGTATCCTATTATCATCTGCGGCTTCATCGTTGGCTTTGTTGCCGCCATCATGGGCGTGGGCGGCGGTTTCCTGACCTTCCCCATGATGGTTTACGGCCTGGGCGTATCCACCTTTACCACCGTGGGTACCGACATCCTGCAGATCATCTTTACCACCGGCTACTCCTCCATTACCCAGTATGCCATTTACGGCTACGTATTCTACACCGTGGCCATGGGCATGCTCCTGGGATCCCTCGTAGGCGTGCAGATGGGTGCCCTGGTGACCAGGATGGTGAAGGGGATTACTATCAGAGCCTTCTACGCCCTGACCATCCTGGCCGGTTTTGTGAACCGGATCTGCGCCCTGCCGGGCAAGCTGAACGAGGTCGGTTGGATCAGCATGAACAAGGCCACGGCGGCCATGATCAACAGTGTGGGTACGGTGATCTTCTTTGCCCTGGTAGGCATCTTCTCGGTGTGGATCCTGGCCGTGTTCTTCAAGGGCGCCGGCAAGATCCGGGAAGCCGAGCGGCAGGCTCTCACGGCCGGCGGTACGGGCGTGGGGCACTAAGGTAGTCTGCAAAAAAGGGGGTGTATTCCGGTATGATTATGCGGAAAAGGGAATTTTTTATCGGAATGGTGCTGCTCATTTCCTTCTTCGTGGTTCTGGCAGTATTGATGAGCCCGGTAATGAACGGCAAAACGGTCATCGGCTATGCCGACGACCTGTTTAACGAGTTAACCAAGGGTTCAACCTACTACATTCCCGGTATCATGAGCAAGGCGAAAAAGTTTGAAGGGCAAAGTTTCCAGGTAACCCTGGATGCCGGAGATAAAGAAGAAGCAGAGAAAATGACGGGGCTCTTTACCGCCGCCGGTGCCACAGTGGTGGCACAGGGGCAAAAACTAATGGTCAGCGGGGATCTGGGTAAGGTAGCCAGCGCGGCGCTGACCGATGCGGATGCGGAGTTTAATAACAAAGGCGATCAGATCAAAAGTCGTTACGGCCTGGAGTCGCGGGAAGCGATCTATTACTGGTGGAACCTATTCAACGCCCTCCAGAAGCAGTACAAATTGGAAGCCCGCGCCAGCGAGATGTCCTTCGCGGGATCGGTGATGACCAAGGCCCTGGAGCCCGCATATAACTTCGAAGGGATCCAGGCGGCCAGAGTAGCCGATAAAGCAGGCATGACCACCTTCATGCTCGCCTTTTACGTCATCTATACCATGTGGTACGGCTTTGCCATGATGTTCATCTTCGAGGGCCTGGGCATTTCGGCCTCCGCCCACGGGGAAAAGGCAGAGGCCTGATGCCCGGCTCCGGGAGGTCCGCCGGGTCGACGGCTATACGTGCCCGCGGGCGTTAAGTGAAATAAGAGCTTCAACAGGCGGTGCCTTTAACGGCGCCGCTTTGTTTTTATGATTCGGCAGGTCGGCCGTACAGAGTTTTTATGCCATATTCAGTTGCTTCGGGGTGAAAATCTTTTGTGCTTGTGAATCCTATCTTTTTGTCACCTGCCTATTGATTTCTGAAAATTTAGGACTATAATAAAATCAACAGGGTGGTTATGTGGAGCTTGTTAAAATTCGTACATATTGTCACTACGTATAAACCTTAGTTTTGTCACCACAACTCTTTGGCCGGAAAAAGCCCCACTTTAATTTTCGAATGGGGGTGTAAAAAATGAACAAAGGTCAATCACCGTCTTTAAGGGAGGAACCCCGGTGGCTTGAAAACCTGGGCCTGGCGGTAGACATCCTGGGAGTGGGCACCATTATCAACCTGACCGCTTTGCTGGTGGTAAAAGTGTTTATGAATGACTTTTACAACAGCGTGGTAACCTTTCTCTTCCGCTAAAAGGGAGAGAGAGGTGTTGACCCATAATCACGCGTATCTCACAGTTTGTCGGCAAAACAGACATCAGCAGGAGCCTTTTTTGTTTTGCTCCAAAAAATTGTAAAGAAAGCGTGCGGGCAGGAGCCGTTGAGGCCCTGCTTTTTGTTTTGCGCCGGCCGTCCTGAAGCGGCCAAATTTTCAGCTGGAAAAAATAAATACCCTCTTTTTGGCCGGCGGAAAACAGGATATAATATTTAAAATTTTAGTTAAGATGCCCTTGCCCGGCTCTTAAGGTGAAAGGATGATTGGTATTGCGCAAAGAGGTGCTGGTAACCATCCGTGGAACGCAGACCAATGACCTGGGGGAGCGGGAAACCATCGAACTGGTAACGAAAGCCAATTATTATCAGAAAAACAGTTCTTTTTACATCGTTTACAATGAGTCTGAAATTTCCGGCCTGGCCGGAACCACTACCTCTCTAAAGGCTGAACCCAGCCGGGTTACCTTAAACCGCATGGGTACGGCCGAAGTAAAGCAGGTTTTTGAAGAAGGAATTCACCATGAAACCAGTTACATGACGCCTTACGGGTCCATGTGGATCCGGGTTCTGCCCTGGAAAGTAGAGGTGGACTTGACAGAGGTGGGCGGAAGTATTAATCTGGAATACGAGTTGGAATTATGCCGGCAAAGGATCGGTTACAACGAATTATCCATTACCGTGCAGGAGGTTTAGTTTCTAAAAGATGAAGGGTCTAGTCCAGGAAGTACGGGAACACCTGGCCGGTGCTCTGGAAAGGGCACTGGCTTCTGCTGTAAGCAGGGGTTTGTTGCCCGCGGTCACTCCCCCGCCATTTGTTGTGGAGGTGCCCCGGGAAAAGGAACACGGAGATTTTGCCACCAATCTGGCCATGCTCCTGGCCAGGCCGGCCCGTCTTGCGCCCCGCAAGATTGCCGAGGCCCTGGTGGCCCATTTAGACCTGACCGGGATTTCGGTAGAAAAGGTGGAAGTGGCCGGACCCGGTTTTATTAATTTCTACCTGGCTCCCCAGTGGGTGCTGGCCGAGCTGCCCCGCATTATTGCGGCGGATCACGACTACGGGCGGGTGAATCTGGGCAACGGTGCCCGGGTGCAGGTGGAATTTGTCAGCGCCAACCCCACCGGCCTTTTGCACATGGGCAACGCCCGGGGAGCGGCCCTGGGGGACAGCATTGCCGCCATTTTAGATTTTGCCGGTTACCGGGTCACCCGGGAATACTACATCAATGATGCCGGCAACCAGATCGAAAACTTCGGGCGGTCCCTGGAGGCCCGCTACTTCCAGCTACTCGGCCGGCCGGCTCAAGTGCCCGAGGAGGGCTACCACGGGGAAGATATTATCGACACGGTAAGGAGCTTTGTGGAGCGTTTCGGCGATCAATACCTGCACGCTCCGGAGGAAGAGAGGCGCCGGGTTCTGGTGGATTACGCCTTGAAAGAGAAGCTGGCCGCCATCAAGAAAGCCCTGGAGGATTTTGGCGTCCATTATGACGTGTGGTTTTCCGAGAAGAGCCTGCATGAATCGGGGGCGGTACAGGAGGCCATCGATATCCTGCGCCGCCGGGGGTACCTCTACGAATATGAAGGGGCACTCTGGTTTAAAGCGACGGAGTTCGGGGTGGAAAAGGACGAGGTGCTGGTGCGCAGCAACGGTGTGCCCACCTACTTTGCGGCGGATATCGCCTACCACCTGGACAAATTCCGCCGCGGCTTTGACCGTGTCATTAACATCTGGGGGGCGGACCACCACGGCCACGTGGCCCGGATGAAGGGGGCCGTGGCCGCCCTGGGCTACAACCCCGATGCCCTGGAAATTGTGATCATGCAGCTGGTGCGCCTGTACCGGGGCGGCGAACTCGTGCGCATGAGCAAGCGCTCCGGCCAGTTTGTCACCCTGGAGGAACTGGTGGAAGAGGTCGGCAGGGATGCGGCCCGCTACTTCTTTGTACTGCGCAGCGCAGACAGCCACCTGGATTTTGACCTGGACCTGGCCCGGGCGCAGACCAACGAGAACCCGGTCTATTACATCCAGTACGCCCACGCCCGCATCTGCAGCATTTTGCGCCAGCTGGACCGGGAAGCCTCTTTACCGGAGCAGGTGGATCTGGGGCTTTTAAAGGAAGAGGCGGAACTGGCCCTGGCCCGCAGGCTGGCCGATTTCCCCGAGGAAGTGGCCCTGGGAGCAAAGGATCTGGCCCCCCACCGTATGGCCCGCTACCTGCATGAAGTGGCGGGACTGCTGCACAGCTTCTACAACAGCCACCGGGTGATTACCGGGGACGAGGCCTTGACCGCCGCGCGGCTGGTGCTGGTGGACGCCACCCGCATCGTCCTGCGGAACGGTCTGCGCCTGCTGGGTCTCTCCGCCCCGGAGCGGATGTGATTGTAGATAGTCTGTTTGGGGGGAGTGTGCCTCTTTGTTGAAGGAACCTGTTCTGGCATTGATCACGGGTTTTGTGGCCGGTGTGGCCTTTGCCTGGTTAAAACTACCCGTACCTGCACCTCCTACCCTGGCGGGGGTCATGGGGGTGGTGGGCCTTTTCCTGGGCTACCTTGTGGTGGCCCGCCTGGTGAACCGTTAGATCTGAAGTATCACCAGTTTTTTAAAGCCCCTGTTTTGACTCGGTAGCGAGCGACTTGAGCCGAGCGGCCAGCCAAACTTGGCGAGGCGAAAAGCGAAGGCAGGCCCGAGGGCATGGATGCCCGAGGCCGGCAACTGAGGCAGGATGCCGAATTTGCCGGGAAGCCTGCCGGAGCTTTGAGTCGAGCGCTAGTTTGGCCCGCGAGGCTCACCGGAGCGAGCGAGAGCCAAAACAGGGTAGTTGGAATGTGGGGATAACTCAGCCGTTAGATCTGTTGACATGTCCTCTTGCCACGGCTAGAATAGGATAGGTATTATATACCGATGTCGTAAAAAATACAGCAGTAATGTTGACAGGAGGCTATCATGGCCAAATTTATTTTTGTCACCGGTGGAGTAGTATCATCGTTGGGCAAGGGTATTACTGCCGCTTCCCTGGGCCGCCTGTTGAAAAGCCGCGGCCTGAAGGTGGCCATTCAAAAACTGGACCCTTATATCAATATTGATCCCGGCACCATGAGCCCCTACCAGCACGGGGAGGTTTTCGTTACCGAGGACGGCGCGGAAACCGACCTGGACCTGGGACATTATGAACGCTTCATCGACAGCAACTTGAGCCGCAGCAGCAACGTAACCACCGGGGGTATCTACTGGTCGGTGATCACCAAGGAGCGCCGGGGCGACTACCTGGGCGCCACCGTACAGGTAATTCCCCATATCACCAACGAGATCAAGGAAAGGATTCTGCGGGTTGCCGACGAATCCAATCCCGATGTGGTCATTACGGAAATTGGGGGCACCGTGGGCGATATCGAGTCCCTTCCCTTTCTGGAAGCCATCCGCCAGCTGCGCACCGACCTGGGCCGGGAGAACGTCATGTACATCCACGTCACCCTGGTGCCTTATCTCAGAGTAGCCAACGAATTAAAAACAAAACCCACCCAGCACAGCGTGAAGGAGCTCCGCAGCATCGGCATTCAACCCGACGTGATTATCTGCCGTACGGAGCGCCCCCTTTCCCGGGAAATGGAGGAAAAAATAGCCCTCTTTTGTGACATCGATCCCCGGGCGGTAATCCAGGCAGTAGATGCCCCCTCCATCTATGAGGTACCCTTGATGCTGGAAAGGGAGGGTCTGGGGGAAATAACGGTACAGCGCCTGGGCCTGGAATGTCATCCTCCCGAACTGACCGAATGGGAAGATATGGTCAACCGCATGAAAAACCTGCGGGAGAAAGTTGCCATCGGCCTGGTGGGCAAGTACGTCTCCCTGCCCGACGCCTATTTCAGCGTGGCCGAAGCCCTGCGCCATGCCGGGCTCTACCATGGTGCTGCGGTGGACATTCGCTGGATCAATTCCGAGGAACTGGAATGCAAGCCGGCCGGAGATTATCTCCATGATGTGGATGGGGTGCTGGTTCCCGGGGGATTCGGTGACCGGGGCATCGAGGGAAAAATCAACGCCATCAAATTTGCCCGGGAGAAGAAAATCCCCTTTTTGGGCATTTGCCTGGGGATGCAGCTGGCAGTGGTGGAATATGCCCGCCACGTCTTAAATTGGCCCAGGGCCAACAGCTCCGAATTTGATCCCCGCACCCCGTACCCGGTTATCGACCTGTTGCCGGAACAAAAGGAGCTGGACCGCCTGGGCGGCACCATGCGTTTGGGTCGTTATCCCTGCCGCCTGGTACCCGGAACCCTGGCCCACAGGGCCTACGGGGAAGAAATTATTTACGAAAGGCATCGCCATCGCTACGAACTGAACAACACCTACCGGGATGAACTGTCCCGGGGAGGGCTGGTCTTTAGCGGTACGCGCCCGGACGGCTACCTGGTGGAAATTGTCGAACTGCCGGGGCATCCCTGGTTTTTGGGCACGCAGTTTCATCCCGAGTTTAAATCCAGGCCCAACCGGCCCCATCCCCTTTTCCGGGACTTTGTCGGTGCTTCCCTGGCTTACAGGGGAAACCGTGCTTAACCCTGCATGGGTTCAACCGGCCGGGTAAAGAATAGGCCTGTGGGAGGTTTTCTGGTGTGAAGAGAAGGCTCGTGGCTGCCGTGGTGTGTATGGCGGTGTTGCTTTCCCTGGGTGCAGGGCTGGTAAGCGTGCTTTCCCGTCCGGCCAAGGGAATAAAAGTTCCCCGGGGTACCGGTGCGGTGGCCATAATTCCCATTACCGGCACCATTGTCAGCGGCCGGGTTAACCCGGGGCTCTTTAGCTCGGGGACCGGTTCGGAAGAGGTGATAGAGCGGCTGCGCCGGGCGGCGCAGGACCCGGCGGTTAAGGCTGTGGTGCTGCGGTTAAACAGCCCGGGGGGCACCGCTGCAGGCGCCCAGGAGATTGCCGCGGAAGTGGATAACCTGCGCCAGAGCGGCAAGAAAGTGGTGGCCTCCATGGGGGATGCCGCGGCCTCCGGGGCTTACTGGATTGCCAGCCGGGCAGATAAAATTGTGGCCAATCCCGGCACCCTTACCGGCAGCATTGGTGTAATCATGCAGACCCAGGACCTGCGGGGTTTGTACAACAAGCTGGGTATCAATACCCGCACCTTCAAAAGCGGCCCCTACAAAGACATGGGCTCGCCAAGCCGGCCGGTAACCCCCGAGGAACAGGACATCTTTCAGGGTATGGTTGATGACATTTACGACCAGTTTCTGCGTGCCGTATCTGAAGGCAGGAAGATGGAGCTGGACCGGGTGAGAAAACTGGCCGACGGGCGGGTCTATACCGGGCGGCAGGCTCAAAAACTGGGGCTCGTGGATGAGCTGGGCAACCTGGGGGATGCCGTGCGCCTGGCCGGCCGTCTGGCCGGGTTGGGTCCCAACCCCGTGACCACCGAGCTGGGTCCCCGCGGTTTTTGGTCCGAAATCCTGTCCGGGACGCTTTTCCCCAAAGGGTTTGGCAGCGCTTTTCCGGACAATAAAACAGCCATCTGGCTGATCTGTCCCCCCTGCCTCCCCCCTGGTTCGGGGGACGATACGCTACGCTTTCCCGGTTCATAAGGGGACATTTTGAAAACGGAGGTGGTCCAGGTGGAAGAACGCACCCAGACTCCCGGCGGGGTCTTCCCCCCCGGTGAAGATGTTCATGGCGTCCCGGCGGAAAATACGCCTCCCCCGGAGCCCCCGATGGGCTTTCTGGATATCATTTACGGGGTCTTCTTTGACCCCCGGGCTACTTTCCGGCGGCTGGCCGCCCGCCCGCCCCTTGGCCTGGCGGTTTTGATCTTTACCCTGGTCAACCTGGCTGGCGCCCTTATGGGAGCCCTGGTGGGGTACCGCCTGACCCTGCCGCCCGGCCATCCATCCATGGGTATGAACTGGCTTGCACCGGCAGCTCCCCTCGTGGCGGCGGCAGGCCTGGTTTTTCAGTATGTGAAGTGGGTGGTGGTGAGCGCCCTCCTGCACCTCACCGCCGGCTTGCTGGGCGGACGGGGCAAGGCCTCTGGAATCTTAACCGTAACAGCCCTGGCGGCATTGCCGGCACTGGCCATGATACCCGTTGATTTGTTGCTCCTGCTGCTTGATACCCGGGGAATGCCCTTAACCATGGTCACAGCGATTCTAGGACTGGCTGTTTTTATCTGGGGTGTGGTGCTGGTAGTCCTGGGGTTGATGGAAGTATATCATTTCACGGCGAGCCGCGCTTTGCTTACGGTGCTGCTGCCACCGGCCATCATTATCCTTTCAAGCATTATTTTACTGGTGCTTTTTGCCGCGGGCCTTTCTGCCCTGTTTCCACTGAACGGCGCACCCTGGTAAAAAATTTTTCCCGGGAGAAGGGATTTTTTACCCCCTGCCGAAACATTCTTTAACGCATTACACCGTCAGGGTGAAACCAGTTTCAGGCAAGGGGGGTAAGAGGTTGACGAGTTGCAGGTATCACCTGTTGGTAGTGGATGACCAGGCCGGAGTGCGCCGGATGCTCCTGGAGGCTTTCAGCGATGACGGATATGAAGTGGAGCTGGCCGTTTCTGGACCTGAGGCACTCAAGAAGCTGAGGAATGGTGGTATAGACCTGGTGCTGCTGGACATGAAGATGCCCGGAATGAGTGGACTGGACACCCTGCGGGAAACTCGCAAGCTGAATCCGGATATACCGGTGATTATGATGACCGCGTATGGGGAGCTTGAACTGCTTGGTGAAGCCAAAAAGCTAGGGGTACGGCATTATGTGAGCAAGCCCTTTGATCTCCAGGAAGTGCGTTATCTTGTCCGGGCTCTTTTGGCCGACAGGCGTCCAGCCAGGAGATACCTGGGGGTAATTGGCTGAAGGGAGTCAGGCAAAAAGTTTTTTAAAGGTTGCCGCGTGGGGGTTTGGTTTACGTGGTCGTCAATACCGGGACAACCCTGGTGATGCGTTGTCCGGAATGCGGCAGGTTGGAGCGCCACAGGATTTCCCGTTTTGCCCTGGTGGGCGGTCGTTCCTCACTGCAGATCAACTGTTCCTGTGGAGCCCTTAAGTTGTTACTCACTTCCCGGGACAAGAAAGTGAACCTGCAAGTCCCCTGTGTGGTTTGCGGTGCAAAGCACGCCCGTTTGGTTAGCGCCCGCACTCTGTGGTCCAGCGGGAGCATCGAGTTGTTTTGCCAGACCACCGGCCTGGAGCTGGGGCACCTGGGGGCGGAGGAGCAGGTGCGCGACCAGGCCCGACTGGATGAAGCCCTGGATGGGCTGGATTTTATGGCAGATAACTTTTTCCATAACCGGGAAGTGATGTATGCGATTTTGAACCACGTGAACGATCTGGGTAAAGCCGGGAGGCTTTACTGCGAGTGTGGAAGTCATCGCATTGAAATGGATATCTTCCCCGATCGCCTGGAACTGCACTGTAGCCGTTGTGACAACCTTTACATAGTTTATGCGGAAACCAGAGAAGATCTCGATGCCGTAGGGCGTATCTGGAAAATAAAGCTGGCCCGGCATACTTTCACCCGTTTAGGGCAAACCAGGGAAACGCCGCCGCAACCGTGATTGGTAGCATTGTCCCTGCCGTAGCGAAGGCAAGGTGTGCGGTAACGGCGACCTGTACTAAAAATTTTTCCCCGGGGGATAATGGGAAAAAAGAAGGGCGGGAATGAAATGTCCCTTGTTCCAGTAAGTGTGCTGCTTAAGACGGCCGAGGTGGAAGGGTATGCCGTGGGAGCCTTTAACTGTAATAACCTGGAAATAGTGCAGGCCATCGTGGCTGCAGCAGAGGCGGAAAATGCGCCGGTGATTATGCAGGCCAGTCAGGGGGCTATTAAGTATGCTGGCGTTGACTATATTGCAGCCATGGCACGGGTGGCCGCCCGCGGCGCCAGGGTACCGGTAGCCCTCCACCTGGACCATGGTACCAGCTTTGACCAGGTTATGCGCTGCATGGTGGCCGGTTTTTCCTCGGTAATGATCGACGGTTCCCACCTGCCCCTGGAGCAAAATATTGCCCTTACCCGCCAGGTGGTGGCGGCGGCCAGACCGGTGGGAGTTTCCGTGGAGGCCGAGCTGGGCAGGATTGGCGGCGTGGAGGACGACATTGTGGTCACCGGCCGGGAGGCCTTTTTTACCGACCCGGACGAAGCCCGCTATTTTGTAGAACAGACGGGTGTAGATTCCCTGGCGGTGGCCGTCGGCACAGCCCATGGCCGTTACAAAGGAGAGCCCAGGCTGGACTTTGAGCGCCTGACCAGGATTAAAGAGCTGGTGCACATTCCCCTGGTATTGCACGGGGCTTCCGGCGTGCCCGACGAGGCCATACGGGAAGCCATCCGCCGGGGAGTGCGCAAGGTGAACATTGATACCAATATCCGGGAAGCCTTTGTGGGGGCGGTCCGCCGCAAGCTCGACGAAAATCCGCAGGAAATCGACCCCCGCAAGATCCTGGGGCCGGCCCGGGAAGCGGCCATTGAGGTAATCCGGGAGAAAATGCGGGTCTTTGGCTGCTCCGGGAAGGCCAGGGGATAAATATTAAACGGCAGCCAGCATTCAAGGAGGATTTTCCATGCAACTTTTTCTTGACACAGCCAACGTGGAAGAGATCAAAAAAGCCTACGCCCTGGGGGTAATCAGTGGCGTAACCACCAACCCGTCCTTGATTGCCAGGGAAGGCCGGGATTTTGCCGAAGTGGTGCGGGAAATCACCGCTATTGTGGACGGGCCGATCAGCGCCGAAGCGGTGAGCACCGAAGCGGAAGGCATGATTGCAGAGGCGGAGGAACTGGCGGCCATTCATCCCAACATCGTGGTCAAAATCCCCATGACCGGAGAAGGGCTCAAGGCGGTGAAGTTCCTTTCGACCAAGGGGATCAAAACCAACGTCACACTGGTTTTTTCGGCCAACCAGGCTCTTTTGGCCGCCCTGGCCGGGGCCACATATGTCAGCCCCTTTGTAGGCCGGCTGGATGATATCGGTCACGACGGACTGGAACTGATCCAGGACATCATGGCCATTTACAGCAATTACGATATCCCGACCAAAGTTATTGCGGCCAGTATTCGCCACCCGGTGCATGTGACCATGGCGGCCCGGGCCGGTGCGGACATCGCCACCGTGCCTTATAAAGTGCTCATGCAAATGCTCAAGCACCCCTTGACCGACATAGGTATTGAAAGGTTCCTGGCCGACTGGGCCACGGTTCCCAAGAAATAAGAAACCATGCTCATAGTGCGCGTCAAGGAAAAGCTTTCGGGTTGGAAAAACTACCTGGCAGAAAAATATCATCAAGTAATGGACATTCCCGACGCCCCGCACAAAATTGCCCACGGGGTCGCCCTGG
This sequence comes from Desulfofundulus salinus, assembly GCF_003627965.1. Taxonomy (NCBI): domain Bacteria; kingdom Bacillati; phylum Bacillota; class Clostridia; order Eubacteriales; family Peptococcaceae; genus Desulfofundulus; species Desulfofundulus salinus. The sequence continues at coordinate 112,006 of NZ_RBWE01000001.1, forward strand.
GTACGGCTCTGGACTTTTTTCCCATTCCCCTGATCAGCATCCCCGTGGCTTACCTGCTGGCCCGGTCCTTAAGGGTAAACGCCATTGCCGCCGCCCTTTCGGCCACCTTTTTTAAGTGTGCCGTACCCTTTTTTTACGCGTTGAATTACCTGGTGGGCGGCACTGTCATTGGGGACATCCCGGCGGTTGGTGCCGGGGGGTCCCTTTCCACCCTCAAACAAATGGGATACCCCTTTTTTATTGGTGCAGCTATAGACGCTGCCCTCGCGTGGATCTTGATTTACTTCCCCGTGCGCCGTCTGCTGGAAGTACGGCGGGCCAAAAAACGTTCTTGAGCACGTCCCTCCCCTCCTGTGGAACCCCGGCCAGCAGGGAAAGCCAGCCGGGCAGGTTTCCCCTTAACTCACCTTATACATTATACATTATACATTTATACAAGCCCCTTTTTAAAATTATGTCCTACAACTGGTCAGGCGTGGATCTTCCTCCGTCACGGCAGACGTTTCTGGGCCGCTCCTTAGTCAGCTATTGGAAAGGAAAGGATGCAGTGTGAATTATTCGGAACTAGAAGGTAAAACCATGCAGGAGCTGTACAAAATAGCCCGGGAGCTGGAGCTTACCGGGTATTCCCGCCTGCGCAAGCGGGAGCTGATCTTTGAAATCATCAAAGCCCAGACGGAAAAAAACGGGCTCATCTACGCCCAGGGGGTGCTGGAGATACTCCCCGACGGCTACGGGTTCCTGCGACCCTTCCAGTACCTGCCCAGCCACGATGATATCTACGTGTCTTCCTCCCAGATCCGCCGGTTTGACCTGCGCACCGGCGACCTGGTGGCCGGCCAGGTGCGCGGGCCCAAGGAAAACGAGCGCTACTATGCCCTTTTGCGTGTGGAACAGGTTAACGGCGTTGATCCGGAGAAAGCCGCCGAGAGATTGCATTTCGACGGCCTCACCCCTCTCTACCCCCAGGAGCGGATCCGCCTGGAGACCCAGGCTGACAAGATTGCCACCAGGATTATCGACCTGGTTGCCCCCATCGGCAAAGGACAGCGGGGTTTGATTGTCGCGCCGCCCAAGGCGGGCAAAACCATGCTCTTAAAGGAAATTGCCAACAGTATTACCCAAAATCATCCTGAAATTTACCTTATCGTGCTCCTCATTGACGAACGGCCGGAGGAAGTTACCGATATCGAACGCTCGGTGGACGGGGAAGTAGTGAGTTCCACCTTTGACGAGCCGCCGGAAAACCATGTGAAAGTAGCGGAAATGGTGCTGGAACGGGCCAAGCGCCTTGTGGAACACAAGCAGGATGTGGTGATCTTGCTGGACAGCATCACCCGGCTGGCCCGGGCGCACAACCTGGTGATCCCCCCCAGCGGGCGTACCCTGTCCGGGGGTGTCGACCCGGCCGCGTTGCACAAGCCAAAACGTTTCTTCGGTGCTGCCCGCAACCTGGAGGAAGGGGGCAGCCTGACCATCCTGGCCACCGCCCTCATTGAGACGGGCAGCCGGATGGATGACGTAATCTTTGAAGAGTTCAAGGGCACGGGCAATATGGAGCTGATTTTGGACCGCCGCCTGGCGGAACGGCGCTTGTTCCCGGCCATTGACGTGCAACGCTCCGGCACGCGCAAGGAAGAACTGCTGTTGTCCCGGGATGAGCTGGAGTGGATCTGGTTTTTCCGCAAGGCTACCGTGGGTATGGCCCCCTGGGAGGCCATGGAGATGCTCGTGGAGCGCATGAAAAAAAACAAAACCAACGAAGAGCTCCTGCGTCTCTTCCGCACTGCCCGCAAGAGCGGTCCCGTGGTTCCCCCGGACAGACCCCCCGATGTGCGCCGGGACATTGCCTCCGAAGGCCAGTGACAGTTCGTGTAATGTGCTCCCCCGCCATGTATAAAACGGCCCGCTTTTGGGCAATCCTCTTTTTTAGACTGCCTGAAAGAAATGGCGGGGATTTTCATTCCCCCGCCCTTTTAAGCAGCTAAAGGAGAGGACTGTACATGGGCAAGTTAGTTAAAAAGCGTCTGCACAAATTAACCATATTGCTGGTGACCGGGGCCGTCCTGGCGGTGTGCCTGCTGCCCGGGAGGGAGCCTCTTTTTGCCGCACCCGACGAGGCCATTCTCACCGGCGTGTCCTACGGCAACCTCCCCCGGGTGGAAACAGGTCCGCCGCCCGGTGACCGGCACGTGTACCGGGTGCGGCCCGGGGACACCCTGGAGGATATAGCCGGCCGTTTTGGCCTGCCGGTAACCGCCCTGCAGGAAGCAAACGGCATCCGGGACGCCAACCTGATCGTGGAGGGACAGGTACTGCAAATTCCCGCCGGGGTACTCACACATACGGTATTACCCGGCGAAACTCTTTCGGATATTGCCCGGCGCTACCAGGTGCCCGTGTCCCGGCTGGTGGCCGTCAACGATTTGCCGAATCCGGATACGCTGTTTCCGGGACAGCAGGTGACCATCCCGGCCAGGTACGGGGGCAACTTGACAGCAGAAGCCATTATGGCCGCCCTGCCGGTAGATCAACTGGCCTGGCCCGTGGTGGGTTGGGTAAGCTCCCCCTTTGGCTGGCGGGACGGCCGGCCCCATGAGGGGGTGGACATTGCCGCCGGGGAGGGCGAACCCATCCGGGCGGTGCGTTCCGGCCGGGTGACCTTTGCCGGCCCCCGGGGTACCTACGGTAACACGGTCATTATTGATCACGGCGACGGCCTGGAAACCCTTTACGCCCACGCCCTTCAGGTGCTGGTGGAGCCGGGGCAGTGGGTGGACGCCGGGGAGATTATTGCCCTGGTGGGCAGCACCGGACGTTCCACCGGTCCCCACCTGCACCTGGAAGTGCGCTTAAACGGCATACCCTACGACCCCCTGTTGTGTCTCACCCGCACCAGGGTGTAAAGGCCCGCGAACAAAGCGGGCCTTTTGCGTGCAAAAATGGGTATGTACCGGGGCTTTATCATTGACGGTCCCCGGCTCCGTTGCTTATAATGGGGGAGTAGTTTTGGGATTGTATATTACGGGGGTTTAGTTGTGTATCGTCTGGTTTATGCCGATGCCGGGGGGCGTTTTTACGATCACCCTAAAATAGCTGCAGTTGGACGGACCGGGGACCGGTTTGTGGAAATAACCCCTTCCGATATGATGCCCCTGCCCCGGGGGGCTTCCCTGGTGCTCATTCCGGCCGGGAGCCCGGTGGGGCTCGACCGGCGGGGTAATTTTGTTCTGGTGGAAGAGGTGGAGGGGGCTCCCGTCTTTGCCGTGGCCGCCCTTTTACCCCAGGGCTACACCCGCACCCTTTTACCGGCCTACCGCCGGCCGGCAGGGGAAAAACCCCTGCCCCTTTTTGGCTATGCAGCGGTGGCCTGGTATAAGGATGGGTTGTGGGTGGCCGCGCGGCAAACAGATAACCCCCATCGTTGGGACCCCCGGCATTATAACACCCCGGAGCTGGCGCAGTTGATTTCCGGGCGCCTGGACCGCCACCCCGGGAATCCCATCCTGGCCCAGCTGGCCCGTTGCGCCCGGGACTACTCCTGTTTTACCGCCCAGAATATTTTTTGCCGCCGCTGGGAGGGAGGAGTACCCGTTTCCCCCCGTTGCAATGCCGGCTGCCTGGGGTGTATCTCCAGGCAGCCGGCCGAATGCTGTCCCTCTCCGCAGGAGCGCATTTCATCCGTTCCCCCGGTGGAAGCGGTGGTGGAGGTAATGGAGGAGCACTTAAGGAGCGCCCCCGGGGCTATCATAAGCTTCGGTCAGGGATGCGAGGGAGAACCGCTCCTGGCTGCCGGTACCATTGCCGCCGCCATTTCCCGGGTGCGGCGGCTGGTATCCCGGGGGACTATCAATATAAACACCAATGCCGGGCATACTGCTGGCATGGAAAAAATCATCGCCAGTGGGGTTGACTCCATAAGGGTGAGTTTAATCAGCGCCAGACCTGATATTTATCGCGCCTACCACCGGCCCCATAATTACGATCTCCATGATGTGCGCCGCTCCATCGTGCTGGCCCGGCAGGCGGGGGTGTTTGTTTCCCTGAACCTCCTGGTTCTGCCCGGCCTGACCGACCGCGAGGAAGAGATGAAAAGCCTCCTGGCCTTTATCCAGGAGACCGGGGTTCAGATGGTACAATTGCGCAATTTGAACATCGACCCGGACTACCTCTTCGGCCGCCTGCCCCCGGCCCGGGGAGAACTGGCCGGTATAGGAGAGTTCATTGGCCGGTTGAAGAAAGTTCCGGGTCTTCTGGTTGGGAATTTTACCCGGGAAGTATAGCCGTGGCGTACCTGTTTTTACCACTCTTCTTAGCCCGGTACATGGCCCGGTCGGCGGCCAGGATCAAACCTTCAGCGTCCCGGGCGTGATCCGGGTAAACCGCTACCCCCAGGCTGATGGTCAGCCGTCCCTCCGTCTGCTTTTCGCCGTGGGGGAAGGAGTGTTTTTCCACCTTCTGGCGCAGCTTTTCCGCCACGGTAACCGCCCCGGCCAGGGTGACAATATCACAGTCCGACGACATACAATACTGACAAATCTTGCTCCTTATTATTCCCTATGTTATAATGATTAAGTATGCGATTAAGATGCAATGAGGTTTTAAGTGAGGTGATTTCCAGTGAAGGAAGGCATCCACCCCAAATACGGGCCGGCGAGGGTAATTTGCGTCTGCGGCAACATCTTTGAAACCGGTTCGACCAAAAAGGAGCTCAAGGTAGAAATTTGTTCCAAATGCCACCCCTTCTTTACCGGTTCCCAGCGGACTGTTGAGACCAGGGGAAGGGCGGACCGGTTCCGCAAAAAATACGGCTTAAAGTAGGGTAGCAGAGCGGGGGCTCTGCTATTTGCTTGGAGATGCCGCCCGTAAAAGTAAAGATCTTTTGACTTTTTTCGCGGCGGGTATGCGCCGCACCGGGCGGTTTCGCCTCCAGTGAGCGTAAGGGGAGAGTATGATGGGCGATTTTCAATACGGCGGGCAGGCCGTTATTGAGGGAGTAATGATGCGGGGACCGGCATTAAGGGCCGTGGCGGTGCGGCGGCCAGATGCCACCGTTGTTCTGGATACCAGGCCCGTGGGTTCCCTGGCTGCCCGGTTCCCCGTGCTGAAATGGCCCCTCGTCAGGGGAGTGGTGGTATTGATTGAATCCCTGGTCATGGGCCTGGAGGCCCTCTCCTTTTCGGCCAACCAGGCCGTGGGGGAGGAGGAGGAACTGAGCACCCGGGACATTGTTTTAACCCTGACAGTGGCCCTGGCTCTGGGGATATTTTTGTTCGTGATCCTGCCCGCCGGTCTCGCTCATTTCCTGGCCGGCTTTGTGCGGGGGGTTCTGGTCCAGAATTTTGTCGAAGGAGTAATTCGTTTGGGCGTCTTTCTCCTTTATGTGGCCTCAATTGGGATGCTGCCCGATATCCGGCGGGTCTTTCAGTACCACGGGGCTGAACACAAGGTGATCAATGCCTATGAGGCCGGCGAGGAGCTTACCGTGCCCAATGTACAGCGCTACTCCACCTTTCACCCCCGTTGCGGCACCAGTTTTATCCTCATAGTGCTGGTGGTAAGCATTTTTCTTTTCTCCCTGCTGGGTGAGCAGGTACTCTGGTGGAGGATTACCTCCCGCATTTTGTTGTTGCCCGTACTGGCGGGAGTTTCCTATGAACTGTTAAAGCTTTCGGCCAGGTATCCCGATTTCTTCCTGTGCCGGCTTTTCATCGTTCCCGGCCGGTGGCTGCAGAGCCTGACCACCCGGGAGCCCGATAATGACCAGGTGGAAGTGGCCATCTCCGCCCTGGGAGCGGTGCTAGGAGGTGATGCAAGGCATGCTCGACAAACTGGACAGCCTGGAGCAGCGCTATGAGGAATTGAGCAACTTGATTGCCGACCCGGAAGTAATTAACGACCGGGCGCGCTGGCAGCAATATGTCAAGGCCCATGCGGAACTGGAAGAGATAGTCGGCGTGTACCGTGAGTATAAAAAGGTGTGCCGGGACATCCAGGAAGCAAAGGAACTCTTGAGGGAAAAGCTGGAGCCGGATTTCCGGGAGCTGGTGGAGACGGAGCTTGAGGCGCAGGAGGAGAAGAAAGAGGAACTGGAGCACAAATTAAAAGTGCTGCTGCTGCCCAGGGACCCCAATGATGAGAAGAACGTCATTATGGAAATACGCGCCGGTACCGGGGGGGAGGAGGCGGCCCTTTTTGCCGCCGACCTGTTTCGCATGTACACCCGGTATGCCGAGCGCCAGGGCTGGAAAATTGATTTGATGAATACCAGCTACACCGATCTGGGCGGTATCAAGGAAGTCATCTTTCTCATCGAGGGCAAGGGGGCTTACAGCAAGTTGAAGTTTGAAAGCGGCGTGCACCGGGTGCAGCGGGTGCCCACCACCGAGTCGGGGGGGCGCATCCATACTTCTGCCGCGACGGTGGCCGTCCTGCCGGAAGCTGAGGAAGTGGATGTGGAGATCAACCCCAACGACCTGCGCATAGATGTCTTTTGTTCCACCGGGCCGGGTGGCCAGTCGGTGAACACAACCCAGTCCGCGGTGCGCATTACCCACCTGCCCACGGGAATCGTGGTCTCCTGCCAGGATGAAAAAAGCCAGCACAAAAACAAGGAAAAGGCCATGCGGGTCCTGCGGGCCCGTTTGCTGGACCGGTTGCAGGAGGAGCAACAGCAAAAAATTGCCTCCGCCCGCCGCTCCATGGTCGGTACCGGGGACCGCAGCGAGCGGATCCGCACTTATAACTTTCCGCAAAACCGCGTCACCGACCACCGCATCGGTTTAACCATCCACCGCCTTGAGGAAGTGCTCATGGGCGAGCTGGATGAAATTATCGACGCCCTGGTCACCACGGATCAGGCCCGGCGCCTGCAGCAGGTGGATAACGCATAAATCGAGGGGAGTTTTTTATGGATATTGCCACCGCCCTGGCCTTGGCCAGGGCTTTCCTGCACCAGAAGGGCATTGACGCCGCACCCCTGGAGGCGGAGGTGCTCTTAGCCCATGTTACCGGCACGGACCGGGTGGGTTTATACCGGGATGCCAACCGCCCCCTCACCGTGGAGGAGGAAGGGAAATTCCAGGAGCTGCTGCAAAGACGCGCCGCCGGGGAACCGGTGGCCTACCTGACGGGTTGCCGGGAGTTTATGGGGCTTTCCTTTCGGGTTACCCGGGATGTGCTCATTCCCCGTCCGGAAACGGAGCTTTTGGTGGAGGTGGCCCTCGAGCTGTTGACCGGCGGGGCGGTGCCGGATGAAGAGCGGCTTTTACTGGCTGATGTGGGCACGGGGAGCGGAGCCATTGCCGTCAGCCTGGCCCACTACCTGGGTAAGGGTACCATCTATGCCACCGACATTTCCCCGGCGGCCCTGGCGGTGGCCGCCGAAAACGCCCGGCGGCACCGGGTAGCTGGCCGTATCATCTTTTTGGCCGGGGACTTGCTGTCCCCGCTGCAAAAAGTCCTTCCACCCGGCAGCCTGTCCCTGGTGGCCGCCAACCTGCCCTATATACCCTCTGACGAAATCAAAAAGCTGATGCCAGATGTGGCCCGCCATGAGCCGCACCTGGCTTTAGACGGCGGCCGTGACGGCCTGGAGCTCTACCGGCGCCTGGTTCCCCAGGCCCGGGAGCTGCTGGCGCCGGGAGGGTACCTGCTCATGGAGATCGACCCCTCCCAGGCTCCCCTCATGTCCCGGCTGCTTCCGGAAGGCGCCTGGCGCTACCGGGTGCGGCGGGACCTGGCCGGCCGGGAGCGGCTGGTGGTAGCACAAAAGAAGGCCGCCGGCCCTATGGAAAGGCCGTCCACGCGGTGAGTACACCAATGAAAACGATTAGCACGCCGCTGGTCACCGTGAGCCAGCGCCAGCTGCGCTGCCCCAGCATGTTCTGAGCCAGGTTGGAAAGCTTCACGAAAAGCAGTCCCACACCCACCAGGGCCAGTGCCCCTCCCAGCCCAAAGGCCAGGACAAGGCTTAACCCCGCCAGGGGGGTGCCGCTGCCGATGGAGAGCAGCATTACCGTCAAAGCCCCCGGACAGGGGACCAGACCGTTTGTGACTCCCACCAGTAACAGCCCCCAGCGGTCCCGGCGTACTCCGGCTCCCACCGGCAGGTATCCCGGCCGGCCGCAGTGGGGGCAGCAGCCACCCCGAGTAAAAAGCAGCCGCAGGCCGATAAAAGCAATGAGCACGCCCGAGATCAGCTGCAGCCACACTTCCAGTTCCTGCCGGGGCATTCCCGCCGTCGCCACGGTGAGCCAGGTGACCCAGCGGGCGCCCATGGCCAGGACCAGCACCACCAGGGTATGGGTGACCGCCGTGATCAGCCCCAATAGCAGTGCATCTACAGCCCGTCCCCGGGAAAGAACCAGGTAGGTCCCCATAATGCCCTTACCGTGTCCCGGTTCCAGGGCATGCAGGAGGCCCAGGCCAAAGGCCGATAAATGGGTAACACCAAAAGTCAAGCCCCTCACCCCGACCGCAAGAATTCCCCGTTTATGCCGCTTATACAACTGCCACAGGACACTACAGCATATTCCCCGGATACCATTTTTTAGAACAGCGGTTCTTGACAAAAGACAGGTTATTTGATTAAATAATAAAAACTAGTACATTGGAATGATTCTGATCTGGGAGGCATACCTATGAAACTGGAGGATGCGCTGCTCAAGCTCAGGGAACAGGGTGTGCGCCTGACACCCCAGCGTCAGGAGGTGTTGCGCGTTTTAATTGAGGATGCAGATAAGGAAGAACACTTCAGCGCCGAGGAAATCTGGCGCCGGGTTCAGAGGCGCTACGCCAGTGTCAGCTTTGACACCATTTACCGCACCCTGCGCCTTTTAACCCGCTGCGGCCTGGCCAGTGAACTGGATTTCTCTGACGGCTGCCGGCGCTTTGAGTTTGCCGGCAATGGGCACCACCACCATCTGGTTTGCCTGAAATGCGGCCGGGCTGAGGAACTGCCCTTATGCCCGGAGGAGTGCCTGGCCCGGGTGCAGGTAGAAAGACCCGGGTTTAAAGTTACCGGCCATGCGTTTGAAATCTACGGATATTGCCAGAGATGTCAGTAAATACTAACCAGAATTAATCATACGGTCGGAGGGAAGTTTATCCGTAATGATCTCCGGGGGGGTTGGGTACTTGAAACCAAAGGGGCCTTTTTTGCTTCTTGCGGGCTTGTTATTACTCATCCTATCCGCTTGCAGCACCACTGCCGCCTCCGGCCCGCCGGGGGAGGAAAAAATAGCAGTGGTGACCACTGTCTATCCCCTTTACGATTTTGCCCGCCAGGTAGGAGGGGATAAGGTGGAGGTCACCAGGCTCTTGCCTGCCGGCGCGGAGCCCCACGACTGGGAACCGACGCCCAAAGATATGGTTACCCTTACCCGGGCAAAGGTTTTCATCTATAACGGCGCCGGCCTGGAACCCTGGGTCCAGCGGCAGCTGGGCATGCTTGCCGGAAAAGGGATAAAAGTGGTCGAGGCCAGCCGCGGCCTGGATCTTATTTCCGGCACCCCGGAGCACGGCCATGAACACCACAAGGGCGAGGAAAAGGCAGGGCCTGCCGGTGTGGATCCCCATGTCTGGCTGGATCCGGTGCTGGCACAGGAAATGGTGCGGCATATACGGGATGCCTTTATCGCCGTGGATCCAGACAACGCATCCTACTATAAATCCCGGGCCGAAGAGTATATGGCCAAACTCCAGGCTCTTGACCGGGAATACCGGGAAGCCGCGCAAAGCTTCAAGAGCCGGGAGTTCGTTACCTCCCACGCGGCCTTTGGCTATCTGGCCCGGCGTTACGGGCTGCAACAGGTTTCGGTGATGGGCCTTTCTCCCGAGAGCGAGCCCGATCCGGCCCGCATGCGCGAGATTGTGGCCTTTTGCCGGGAACACGGGGTGAAGTACATTTTCTTTGAAACCCTGGTTAGCTCTAAAATATCCGAAACCCTGGCTCAAGAGGTGGGGGCCCAAACGCTGGTGCTTAACCCCATTGAAGGCCTGACCCCGGAGGAAGAAAGCCGGGGAGAAAATTACCTTTCCATCATGAGGCAAAACCTGGCCAACTTAAAGATTGCCCTGGGGGGTAAATCATGAACCCTGTAGTGGAAGTAAAGGATCTTTCCTTCAGCTACGGTGAGGAAATGGTTCTCGAACATATTAACCTTACCGTGGCCAGGGGGGATTTTCTCGCCCTGATGGGCCCCAACGGTTCGGGCAAGACTACCCTGGTAAAGTTGATCCTGGGCTTGTTAAAGCCCCTTTCCGGGGAGGTCAGGCTTTTTGGCAGCCCCGTAAACCGCTTTCGCCAGTGGCACCGGGTTGGCTACGTGCCCCAGAAGGCCACCAGTTTTGATACCCGTTTTCCGGCCACGGTGGAAGAAGTGGTTCTTACCGGCCGTTTTGGCCTCCTGGGCCCGGGGCGCCGCCCGGGGAAGGACGACCGCCGGGCAGTGGAGGAAACCCTGGAACTGGTAGGGCTGGCCGGTGCCGGACACCGGACCGTTGGCAACCTTTCCGGCGGGCAACAGCAGCGGGTGTTTATTGCCCGGGCACTGGTGGGCAAGCCCGAATTGCTGGTGCTGGACGAACCGGTGGTGGGTTTGGACAGCCGGGCGCTTGATTCCTTTTATACTTTGCTGGAGCGCCTCAACCGGGATATGGGTATCACCCTGGTCACCGTGTCCCACGATACCGGCACCGTGGCCCGCCGGGTGGGCAAAGTGGCCTGCATCAACCGCTGCCTGATCTGCCACGGTGTCCCATCCCAGGTACTGACCACCGCCAACCTGACCCGTCTTTACGGGATACCGGTCCGGCGGGTAGTGCACGGCCACCAGACAACGCCGCACCTAAGAAGCTGACTCACAATAAAGAAGGGGATTCATTATGGGGGAAATTTTCTCATACGATTTTATGGTCCGGGCGCTACTGGCTGGTTTGGTGGTGGGCATCCTCTGCCCGGCGGCAGGCGTGTTTCTGGTCATGCGCCGGTACGCCTTTATGGCCGACACCCTGGCTCACGTATCCCTGGCCGGGGTGGCGCTGGGCATGATCCTGGGCATTTCCCCGTCCCTGACCACTCTGGCCGTGGCCCTGGCGGCCGCCCTGGGTATCGAACGCCTGCGGGCCGCCGGACGGTTGCACGGGGAGGCCGTCCTGGCCCTGATGATGAGCAGCGGCCTGGCCCTGGCCGTGGTCCTGATCAGCCTGGCACGGGGCTTTAACGTGGACATTATGGGCTACCTTTTCGGCAGCATTCTGACCGTAGGTCCCGGGGATTTACTCCTTATCATGGTGGTAGGGGCGGTAGTGCTGGGGTTACTGGCCTTTTTCTATAAAGAGTTGTTTTTTATCTCCTTTGACGGGGAATGCGCCCGGGTGGCCGGTTTGCCGGTGGACCGCCTGAATGTGCTCTTCATCCTGCTGGTGGCCCTGACCGTATCCGTAGCCGCCAGGGTGGTGGGGATTTTGCTGGTCAGCGCCCTGATGGTCATACCGGTGCTTACCGCCCAGCTGCTTTCCGGCAGTTTCCGGCGCCTTTTCTGGCTTTCCCTGGTCCTGGGTGTAACGGTTTGCTTCTGGGGCCTGGTCCTTTCCTACCACCTGGGCACGGCACCCGGCGGTTCCATTGTACTGCTGGCGGCAGCGTTTTTCGTCCTGGTCCAGGGCGGCACGGCCGTCTGGCGTGCCCGGCAGCGCCGCCGCCTGCTCACTGGATCGGAAGAAAAACTCCCCCTGGTGAAGCTGGGGGAGCGTACGTCCGGACCATGAATTCATGATTGTGTTTTCAGGCGATGGATGTTTTTCACTTCCGCCTCCATGCGGGAGAAAGGGCGGAGAACTATTTAATCACCAGCCGGCGCATCAGGTAGAGGGGCAGGGGAAACAGCACGGCGGTTAATGTCACCAGTCAGATGAAATCCCAGATTAAGCCGCTATGTACCTGGCCCAGCACCAGGCCGCGTGCCAGGTTGACCACGTGGTAAAGGGGGCTGGCCCAGGCCAGCGTTTGTATTATCCGGGGCAGGCCGCTCAAGGGGAAAAAGACGCCGGAAAAGAGAAAAAGGGGCGTCATGATCAGGGAGAAGAAGTAGTTGAAATTTTCCATGTTGGGCACCAGCCCCGTCCAGATCATGGAAAGAACGGCAAATAAAAGCCCCGCCACGGCCAGCACCGGGGGCACCAGCAGCGCCCAGGGCGAGGCCACCAGGCCCAGGGCCAGGATGACCACCAGGATCACCGAGCCGTAGAGGACACTTTTAAAAGTGCCGTACAGTATTTCGGCCACAATTACATCGTCTATGCTCACCGGGGTGGCCACCATGGCGTGAAAGGTTTTCTGGTATTCCATGCGCACAAAGGTGCCGTAGGTGCACTCGTAACTGGTGGCGAACATGGCCGAGGAGGCCACCAGGCCGGGGGCCAGGTAATGCAGGTAAGGCAGCCCTTCCATGGGTTTTACGTAGGCGCCCAGCCCCAGTCCCAGCGCCGCAATGTACAGGAGGGGTTCAAAGAAGTTAAATGAAAGGTTTGTTTTCCAGTTGCGGCTGAACACGATCAGGTGGCGGCGCAGCACCTGCCATACCAGGGGGGAAGTGTCAATCGACCTCAAGAATGCAACCCCCTTCCGGTGAGCTTTAAAAACACGTCCTCCAGGGTGGCGGGGCGCAGCAACAGGTGGGAAAAACGCACGGGCATGGACTGCAAAACCTTTAGCAGCGCCTGGCCGTTATCCCGGGGGAAAAGGAATAGGTTATCCCCCACCGCCAGGTGGTCCCGGAGCAGTTGTTTAGTCCGGCCCACAACCATTTTTATCGTATCATCGCAGTTGACCGCTGGCTGGAACTGTTCGGCGTACTCCATCCGGCCCAGGCCCACCTCCACCACTTCCCGCCCAATGTGTTTGGCCACCAGCCCGCCGGGATCCCCTTCCTCCAGGATTTCCCCTTTGTCCATGATTACCAGGCGGTCGCAGAGCTGGCTGGCCTCCTCCAGGTAATGGGTGGTCAGCAGCAGGGTCACCCCCCGCTCTTTCAGGCGGCGCAGGCGCTGCCAGACCAGGTGGCGCGCCTGGGGGTCGAGCCCGGTGGTGGGTTCGTCCAGGATCACCAGGTCGGGGTTATTGATCAGCGCCCGGGCGATGGTGAGGCGGCGTTTCATTCCCCCGGACAGGCGGTCCACCCGGTCTTGAGCCCGGTCGGCCAGGTCGAAAAACTCCAGCAGTTCCATGGCACGGGCGCGGGCAGTGGACGCCGGGATGCGGAAATAATTGGCGTAGACCAGCAGGTTTTGCATCACCTTTAAATCCGGGTCCAGGTTGTTTTCCTGGGGCACCACTCCCAGGCGGCTTTTTATTTCCCGGGACTTTTTTTGTACATCCATGCCCAGGACGGTGAGCCTCCCGGATGTAACGGGGGACAGGCAGTAGATCATGTTCACGGTAGTGGTTTTCCCCGCCCCGTTGGGGCCGAGAAAGCCGAAGCATTCCCGGGGCCGCACGCGAAAGTCGATGCCGCGTACGGCCACTTTACCGTTATATTCCTTGGTTAGTTTTTCAGCAACTATAACATCCATATCCATAAAACTTGAATGTCTCCCCTGCTGAATCAATCTTAACAATCCGGTCCGTTTCCTCCTCCGTATCTATTGTATTACAAAACAACTTTCCCATCCATTGGTTTTCCGTCTGTAAGGGTTGTATCTTTTGGGCGCCATTTTGTGGTATACTTTTTGTGGTATACTAACCGGCAAAGTTTCCAAAACGAAGGTGTTACCATGGAGCGATCGAAGAATCCGGCGGGGCGGACGGCGTACTGGCGGGTGGATCCTGCCAGACCCGATCCCGGGATCATGGCCCGGGCCGGGTTAATTTTGCGTCAGGGTGGGCTCGTGGCCTTTCCCACCGAAACGGTTTACGGCCTGGGAGCCAATGCCCTGGATGCCCTTGCCGTAGCCCGCATCTTTGAAGCCAAGGGGCGTCCCCAGGACAACCCCTTGATTGTCCACGTGGCCGACCGGGAAACGGTAGGCCGGCTGGCCTGCCGGGTGCCTGCCAGTGCCGGCAAGCTGATGGACGCTTTCTGGCCGGGTCCCCTTACGCTGGTGCTGCCTGCGGCGGATACTATTCCCCGGCAGGTGACGGCAGGGCTGGACAGCGTGGGCATACGCATGCCCGCTCACCCCGTGGCCCTGGCCCTGATTGCGGCCGCCGGGGTGCCGGTGGCGGCGCCTAGCGCCAACCTTTCCGGCCGCCCCAGCCCCACCACCGCCGAGCACGTTCTACAAGACCTGAACGGCCGGATTGAAGTCATCCTGGACGGCGGTCCCGCGGGGGTGGGTCTTGAGTCAACGGTACTGGATCTTACCGGGGATGTGCCCGTGATTCTCCGTCCCGGGGGTATAACTCGCGAGGAACTGGAAAAGGTTATTGGTGAGGTGCGGGTAGACCCGGGCATTGATGGCGTGCCCGACCGTGGTTCTCCTGCCGGCGAATTTCGCCCCCGTTCGCCGGGGATGAAGTACCGGCATTACGCCCCCCGGGCCCCCCTGGTGCTGGTGGAGGGGGAGCCGGAACGGGTGGCGGCCCGGTTGAAGGGACTGGCCGAAAGCTACCTATCCCGGGGCTGGCGGGTAGGTATTCTGGCCACTGCGGAAACAGCGGGAGAATACAAAGAGGGCCAGGTCGTGGTGGCAGGCTGGCGAAAAGATCCTGCCACCATCGCTTCCAGGCTTTTTGGCGCTTTACGCCGGTTTGATGAACTGGGGGTGGACATCATCCTGGCCGAGGGTATAGAGCCCCGGGGCATGGGGCTGGCCGTGATGAACCGCCTGCGGCGGGCCGCGGACAACCGCATTGAGCGGGTGTGAGGCTCACCGGAGCGAGCGAGAGCCAAAACAGGCCAGGTTAGAAATGGGGATAACTCAGTGTAGAAGGAGTTTTCTGGAGGCAACAGCGGTGAGTATTCCAACCTTGCTTTTGCTGGCGGTGGCCCTGGGCACCGATGCCTTTTCCCTGTGCCTGGGCATTGGAATGACCGGAGTCAGACGCCTGCAAATATTGCTCATTACTTTGACCGTGCTTCTTTTCCACATTGCCATGCCCCTTTTGGGCTTTCAAGCAGGGGAACTGGTGGGGGGGTTTTTGGGCCGCGCGGCCACCATAGCGGGAGCAGTGCTGCTCCTTTACCTGGGCCTGCGCATGATCAGGGAAGCCTTTAGCCGGGAAGAGCCGCGCATTGTTTTGCTGAACAACTGGGGGTTGTTTCTTTTGGGGGCCAGCGTAAGCATGGATGCCTTGAGTGTAGGTTTTACCCTGGGTACCCTGCGGACGCAGCTGCTTTTTACCGTGCTTACCTTCGGGCTGGTGGCCGGTCTCATGACCTTTTCCGGGTTGGTGCTGGGCCGCTACCTGGGGCATATAGTGGGGGAACGTGCGCGGCTTTTGGGCGGGCTGATCCTGGTGGGTATCGGGGTTAAGCTGTTTTTGTGAGTGTTGATAGCATTACCGGGAGGCGTGATCATGACCAGGAAAATACTCTTTGTGTGCACCGGCAACACCTGCAGGAGCAGTATGGCGGAGGCTCTGGCCAGGGACATGGTGGCCAGGAAGGGTTTGCAGGGGGAGATTGAAGTTGTTTCCGCGGGGATAGCCGCCCTGCCCGGTAGCGAGGCATCGCCGCAGGCCGTGGCGGTGATGGAGGAAATGGGCCTGGATTTGCGATCCCACCGGGCCACCCTGCTTACCCGCCGGGATGTGGAAGAGGCCGACCTGGTGCTGACCATGACTAAAAGCCACAAACAACTGATCCAGGAACAGGCGCCGGATCTGGCAGAAAAAATTTTTACCCTGGCCGAATACGCCGGCAGGGGTGGTGATGTCCCCGATCCCTTCGGCGGACCGGTGGATGTTTACCGCCAGTGTGCCGGCGAGCTGCGTTATCTGATCTCCCTGGCCCTGGACAGGCTGGCTGCCGAAAAAGCCGGGCCGGCACAAGCAAGCCCGGACCCCGGGGCGGCCCCGCCTTCCGGCGATCAAAAGACAGAACCCGGGCAGCCGGGGCCTGCATAAATTGAAGCAGGAAAATAGCGTTTTTTGTAGAAAGAAACTGGTTGTATTTCTTTTTTGGAGATAGGGGTGAAGTTGGTCCGTGCGGATTGCCCTGGCCGCCGATCACGGTGGCTTTCGCTTAAAGGAAGAGGTTATTTCTTTTTTACGGGAGAACGGCATTTCCTTTCATGATTTCGGCACCTATTCGGAAGAAGCAGTAGATTACCCCGATTTTGCCCTCCTGGTGGCCGAGGCCGTACGCAGCGGGGAATACCAGCTGGGCATCCTTTGCTGTGGTACGGGGATTGGGGTGGCCATTGCGGCCAACAAGGTGCCCGGCATCCGGGCGGCCCTTTGTCACGATACCTTTTCCGCCCGGGCTTCCCGGGAGCACAACGACGCCAATATCCTGACCATGGGCCAGCGGGTAATCGGCCCCGGGCTGGCCCGGGAGATCGTCCGGGTGTGGCTGGCTTCTGAATTTGCCGGCGGGCGCCACGCCCGGCGGGTGGCCAAGATCGCCGAGATTGAAAAGAAATACGGCGGGTGTACTGACCGTTAGCCGCAAAAGCACGTCGTGGGGGAGGAAACTGTATAACATGGAAATGAACAGATCATTAGCTGCAGTGGATCCTGAAATTGCCCGGGCAATTGAGCTGGAGCTGGGCCGCCAGCGCGATACCCTGGAACTGATCGCTTCGGAAAATGCCGCCAGCCGGGCGGTAATGGAGGCCCAGGGTTCAGTGCTGACCAACAAGTACGCTGAGGGTTATCCCGGGCGGCGTTATTACGGCGGCTGCCAGTTCGTGGATATTGCGGAGGAACTGGCAATTAACCGGGCGAAGGAACTCTTTGGTGCCGAGCATGTCAATGTGCAGCCCCACTCCGGTGCCCAGGCCAATATGGCGGTTTATTTCGCCCTGCTGGAACCGGGGGATACCATCCTGGGCATGAACCTGGCCCACGGCGGTCACCTCACCCACGGCAGCCCCTTGAATATGTCCGGGAAATACTTTCGGGTAGCTTTTTACGGGGTGGAAAAGGATACAGGCCTGATCAACTACGAGAAGGTTTTTGCCGCCGCCTTTGAACATAAGCCGAAGATCATCGTGGCCGGGGCCAGCGCCTACCCCCGGGCCATTGACTTTTATAAGTTTAAGGAAATTGCCGGGGAAGTGGGGGCCTACCTGATGGTGGACATGGCCCACATTGCCGGACTGGTGGCCGCCGGGGAGCACATGAACCCGGTGCCCTACGCCGATGTGGTGACCACCACCACCCATAAAACTCTGCGCGGCCCCCGGGGGGGCATGATTTTGTGCCGGGCTAAATACGCCGCGGCCATTGACAAGGCGGTTTTCCCGGGCATCCAGGGGGGGCCCCTGATGCACGTCATTGCCGCCAAGGCCGTGGCCCTCAAAGAGGCGCAGCAGCCGGAATTTAAGGAGTACCAGCGGCAGATCGTCAAAAACGCCCGTGCCCTGGCCCGGGCTCTGATGGACCGGGGCTTTGAACTGGTCAGCGGCGGCACCGATAACCACCTGATGCTGGTGGATTTGCGCAACAAGGGAGTTACCGGCCGTGAGGCGGAAACCGTCCTGGATTCCGTCGGCGTGACGGTGAACAAAAATGCCATTCCCTATGACCCGCAGCCCCCGGCGGTGGCCAGCGGGATACGCATCGGCACGCCGGCGGTGACCACCCGCGGCCTGAAGGAAGCGGATATGGAGACGGTGGCCGAAATCATCCACCTGGCTTTGAGTTTCCGGAATGACCCGGACCGCCTGAATCGGGTGCGTGAAATGGTGGCCGGGCTGTGCCGCCGGTACCCGCTGTATTAGGCGGGGCACTAAGAGAACAAAGGACCGGCGCCCCGCCGTTCCTGGAGACCGGAGGTGAGCAGCCCTGGTTAAAAGGCCTTCATTCGATGAGATTTATATGGAAGTGGTTGACGTTATTGCCCGGCGCTCCACCTGCCTGCGCAAAAAGGTGGGGGCCGTCATTGTGGTGGACCGGCGGATTATTTCCCACGGCTACAACGGGGTGGTCAGCGGAGCGGAGCACTGTATTGATACCGGCCAATGCCTGAAGGATCTGGCCGGCCGGGAAGACTACAAGCCCTGCGTCCACGCCGAGCAAAACGCCATCTGCCTTTGCGCCAAGCGCGGCCTGGCCGTGGGCGGCGGCACCATGTACGTGAACGCCGACATCTGCCTGACCTGCGCCAAGCTGATTGTCTCCTGCGCCCTGTCCCGGGTGGTGGTGCGCCGGGATTACCGGGGCACCGATGAGGGCATAGAATTCCTGCGCCGCCACGGCGTACAGGTGGAACTGTGGGAAAAGCCCTGATCTTTTTAGAACTGTTGTTTGGTTAATAGAATGATGTTTTAAAAAAACAGGAGTGAACGTCCATCGCCAAACGAAAGGCAGCCCTTTTCGATATCGGAGCCACCCTGATCACCGGACCGGAAGTGTCTCCAACAAAACAAATTGCCCGGCTGCTGGGACTGCCCCCGGGGCAGGACCGGCTGGTGGGGGATGTAATTATGTGCCGGGAGTTTGCCGGCCCCCGGGAAGTTTGCGCCGCCCTGGCTGAGGTGACCTCCCTGGACCGGCAGCAAGAGGAGGCCCTCACGCGCCTCTGGGTTGACCAGGAGAAGGCCGCGGTGGAAATACCGGGCGCGGCCAGGGCGGTCATGCGGGCCCGGGAACTGGGCTTTGCCGTGGGCCTGGTCTCGGACATCTGGGTTCCCTACTACCGGGCCTTTTTAGGTGCCTGTCCGGATATCGCCGCTCTGGTGGACTACGCCGCTTTGAGTTTTCGCGTTGGCAGGAAAAAGCCGGCAGAAGAGCTCTATCGGGCCGCACTGGAGGCTCTGGGTGCCGACCCCCGGCGTTCCGTCATGATCGGGGATACCTATGAAAAGGATATCCTGCCGGCCATAAACATGGGGCTGGCCACCATCTGGGTCCTGTCCCGCCCCGAGCGGGAGTACCCGGCCATGGCCCGGGTGTTATGGGGTGAATGGCCCCGGCCGGACATCATTGTGCGGAATACAAGTCGGATTGCCCGGGCCCTCGACGAACTTGAGCAAAAGAGGAGAGGTACTTATTCATGGAAATAACCAAAGTGGTACGCCATACACCCGAGGAACTTGTGGACAAACTGCGCCGGGTTACCATGCTCACCGACCCGGACTGTTACATATACCGGGACGTCTTCATCTCCCTGGAAAAAATCCACACGAATTTTCTGGCCCCGGCTCAATCCTACGTCCTCACCGGTGAACTGCAAAAGGTGCGGGAGCTGAGGTGGGAACTGGCCCGCCACGACTGTGACCTCTTCCACCTCGAAGGGTATGTTACCCTTTACCTGGCCGGTTACGATGAGCCGGTGGACCTCCTGCCGCCTGTCATCGAGGAATCGGTGGAGGCCGACGGATCGGTATTCAACATCATCTGCGACGGCATGCACCGGGTCTACCTGGCCCGCCTGGAATGGACCGTTCCCCAGGTGATCTTTATCCGGGGGGTGCCGAAGGACAAGCCCTATTACGCCTATCCCCTGCCCGGGGGCTGGTCCCAGGTGGTTTTGCGGGAGGACCTGCCGCCGGGATTCATTAAAAAATGGCACCGCATTGCCGGGTATAAATCCCTGTACCGCAACTTTAATTCCGCCTTTTACAATGTGGGTGGCCCCCGGGGGCACTTCCGCAAAGGATGATGGGGATGGAATTTACTCCCTTATATTTCAAGGATAAGCTGCATATAGTTAATCCGCGGGGATTTGTCGTTTAATTACCAGTCCAAGGAGACAAACTATGCTCAAGGTTCTAACTGTTTTCGGCACCCGGCCGGAGGCCATCAAGATGGCCCCCCTCATCAAGGAGCTACAGCGCCACTCGAACCGGGTCCTCTGCCGGGTGGCCGTTACCGCCCAGCACCGGGAGATGCTGGATCAGGTGCTGCATCTTTTTCGGATTACTCCCGACCACGATCTGGATATCATGAGGCCCGGCCAGAGCCTCTTCGACATCACCCGCCGGGCGCTGGACGGCCTGGAGCAGGTCATAGCACAGGAAAGGCCGGACCTGGTGCTGGTGCACGGCGATACTACCACCACCTTTGTGGCCGCTTTAGCCTCCTTTTACTTTCAAATACCGGTGGGCCACGTGGAGGCAGGCCTGCGCACGGGGGACAAATATTCCCCCTTTCCCGAGGAAATAAACCGCCACCTCACGGCGGTGGTGGCCGACCTGCACTTTGCCCCCACCGCCACCGCCCGGGATAACCTGCTGCGGGAAGGGGTGGCCCCGGAAAAGATCTTTGTCACGGGAAATACCGTCATCGACGCACTGCTGGCCACCGTGGACCCAGATTACCGGTTCAGCAATGCTGGACTGGCCGGTATAGATTACCGGCGCCGGCGGGTGCTGCTGGTGACCACCCACCGCCGGGAGAACCTGGGCGAACCCATGCGGGAGATTTACCTGGCTTTGCGGGATATCGTTGCCCTTTATCCCGATGTGGAGATAGTCTTTCCCGTGCACATGAACCCGGCGGTACGCGGGGTAGTGCAGGAAGTGCTGGGGGAGCTGCCCCGGGTGCACCTTATCGAGCCCCTTTCTTACCAGCCCTTCGTCAACTTGATGAACCGTTGCTACCTGGTGCTCACCGACTCGGGCGGGTTGCAGGAAGAGGCCCCGGCCCTGGGCAAGCCCGTACTGGTGCTACGCAACACCACCGAACGTCCCGAAGCCATACGGGCCGGTACCGTACGCCTGGTGGGTACAACCCGGGAGGCGGTTTACAACGAAACCAGGCGCCTGCTGGAAGACGCAGCCCACTACCGGCAAATGGCCGAAGCAGTAAACCCCTATGGGGACGGCCGGGCTTCCCGGCGCATCAGCCAGGCCATTCTGTACCACTTCGGCCTGAGTGACGAACCGCCGGAGCCTTTTGAGTAAATGCAGGACCATTTCTTATGAAAAAAGTCTTCCGGCGGTGAAGGAATAAACGACTTTATGTAGAACAATAACTTTGTGACGGGTGTAACGCAGCCGACATTTTTTCTGACAAAAAGTGACAGGTTGTCGCACCCGCACCAGGAAAGGTGACCTACCATGGGCGAGCGCCGGGTGGGAGGCCGTGTCCTGGCGGCCCTGGCCCTTACCACCACCATCGGCATGGAAATGGCCATCATGGTTACCGCCGGGTTTTACACCGGCCGGTGGCTGGATTACCAGTTACATACCGGGCCCTGGCTGATGACGGCGGGCATCCTGCTGGGGACTGCCGCCGGCATCTGGGGGGTAGTCCAGACCGTGTCACGTTTTTTCAAAGACTGGGGGTAAAGCCCTGTGCCTTCCTTATCACCCGTTCCCGAACTGGATAACCAGTTAAAGCGCACAACCCGCATCACCGGAGCGTTGCTCGTTTTGGTGTTGCTGGCCATTGCGGCCAACCCGGGGGACTCCCTGGCGTGGGGCCTTTTTCTCGGCCTGGCCACCGGGCTGTACAATACCGTCTCCCTGGCCCTGCGGATCAAGCGCCTGGGCTCGCTGGACAGGAGCGGTGCCCGGAGCTACATGCGCCAGGGCTTAATCATGCGCCTGGTGCTGGTGGCAGCCGTGGTTTTGCTGGCCAGCCGGGTGGCAAATGTAAATGTGTACTGGCTGGGGGCGGGCCTTTTGGCCGTCCCCTGTATTACCGCTGTGGACGCGGCTGTTCACGCGGCGCGCCTGAGCCGCTCTGAGGGGGGAGTGTTTTCCAGGATAGAAGAAAAAATTTAAAAAGAAGGAGGTGATAACTGGTGAAAAGCCTGGAACAAATCCACGAGGAATTAAACGTGTGGGGTTTCCCCCACCATCCATGGGAATTTACCCTGGGCAACACCCATATTGTCCTGAATCCCAAGACACTGGTGATGACCTGGATCGTCATGTTACTGGTGATCCTCTTCACCGTGTCGGCCACCCGCAACATGAATATGAAACGGCCGGGTAAACTCCAGTTGATGGTGGAGGAGATCTTCCAGTTTTTGCGGGGCCTGGTTTACGAAAATATGGACCCCAAGAAGGGCGCAGGCCTGATGTCCCTGATCTTTACACTCTTCATCTTCCTTCTCTTCAGTAACCTCTGGGGCCTGGTTCCCACCATGATGTCGCCCACCGCAGACGTGAACACCACCGCCGGGATGGCCATAATGGTTTTCTTCCTTGTCCAATTCATGGGGATCCGCTACAAAGGGGCCGGGCATTTCAAGCACTTCCTGGAACCGTTTCCCTTCTTCCTGCCACTGACCATTGTTGAAGAACTGGCTAAACCGGTAACGCTGGCCTTCCGTCTATACGGGAACATATACGGCGGCGAGGTTCTCATTGCGGTTCTCCTGGGGCTTTTGGGACTGAACACCTTTATCTTTGGCGGGTTTATCCCTTCGGTAGTGTGGCTGGCCTTCAGTATCTTTGTAGGGTTTATCCAGGCCTTTATCTTTACCATGCTTACCATTGCCTACATTTCTCAGGTAGTTAAAGAACACGAACATTAAGTTTTTCCCATCTCTTAATAGAGATATGGTTTTAGCAAAATGGGAATTTTTGGAGAAAGGAGGGGAAAGTGATGGATGTGGGAGCTGCTGCTGCCCTCGGTACCTCTTTAGCCGTGGGTCTGGCCGCCCTGGGTGCCGGTATCGGCGACGGTCTGGTTACCGGTCGCACGGTGGAGGCGATGGCCCGCCAACCCGAATTAAGAGGTAACCTGCTGACCACAATGTTCATCTCTGTGGGTCTGATCGAGGCCCTGCCCATCATCGCGGTAGTTATTGCCTTCATGCTGTTTGGTAAAATCGGTGGTTAACGCAGGTAACGGTGGGTAAAAGGTGGCATAGCGGGTTTTGAATTACCTGCTATTGCCTCCCTTTTGTCCACGGCAACGGGTAGTAAGGAAGGAGGGGAACCGGTGGAAGCGCTGGGAATTAATCATACCCTGGTGGCCCAGATCATTAACTTTGTCATTTTGCTCATATTCCTTCGTTTAGTTGTCTACAAGCCCATCGTCAATATTCTGGAACAACGCCAGCAATATATAGCCAATAACGTGGCCGCCGCCGAAGAAGAGCGGAAACAGGCCGAGGCGCTACGCCAGCAATACCTGGCTGAGATGCAAAAAGCGAGGGAAGAGGCCCAGGCCATCATCCAGCAGGCCACCAAGGCCGGTGAAGAAAAGGCCCAGGAGATTGTTGAGGCAGCCAGGGCCGAGGCGCAACGGATCAAGGAGAGCGCCCTTGAGGAAATTGCCCGGGAGAAGGAGAAGGCGGTTGCAGAATTGCGCGACCAGGTGGCC
Organism: Desulfofundulus salinus; assembly: GCF_003627965.1. NCBI lineage: Bacteria > Bacillati > Bacillota > Clostridia > Eubacteriales > Peptococcaceae > Desulfofundulus > Desulfofundulus salinus. Next base: position 135,398 of record NZ_RBWE01000001.1, read on the forward strand.
TCACTGTCCATCCTGGTGGCTCAAAAGATCATCAACCAGACCATCACCCCCGAAATTCAACACAGCCTGGTCCAGGAATTCATTAAAGAAACGGGGGATCTGCCATGTTAAAGGGGGCCGTAGCGCAGCGTTATGCCCAGGCCCTTTATGACCTGGCGGAAGCGCAAGGCCTGGTGGATCAGGTAGAGCAGGAGCTAAGGGCGGTAGATCAGGTCATAGCCGATTCCCGTGAATTCCAAAAGGTGCTCTATCATCCCCGCATTACTGCACAGGAAAAGAAAGATGTGCTGAAAAATATCTTCTCCGGCAAAATTTCCCCCGTTACCGAGAATTTTCTCTTTTTACTGGTAGACAGGCACCGGGAAGCCTTCTTAAGTGATATTGTGGCCCATTATTCCAGCCTGGCCGACCGGGCCCGCAATATCGTGAAAGCTGAAGTAGCCAGTGCCATCGAACTTACTAAAGAAGAAAAGAAAAAACTGGGGGAAGTTTTGAACAAAATTACCCGCAAGAAAGTGCAGACCGCATACAGCGTGGACCCCGCGCTAATTGGCGGGGTGGTGGTGCGCATTGGCGACCGGGTTATCGACGGCAGCCTGCGTACCCGTCTGGCAACCTTAAGAGAGCACCTCAGGCAAATAAGTTAATGCGATAGGGGTGAAATTAGGAGCATGAATTTGCGACCGGAAGAGATCAGCTCGATCATTCGGCAGCAGATTGAAAAATACCAGGCGCAAATTGAAATGCGCGATGTGGGCACCGTTATCCAGGTCGGTGACGGTATTGCCCGCGTCTACGGCCTGGAAGCCTGCATGGCTATGGAACTGCTGGAATTTCCGGCCCCCGAAGAGGGCGCTGAACCGACCCTGGGCATGGCCCTCAACCTGGAAGAGGACAACATCGGTTGCGTCTTGCTCGGTGCCTACACACACATCAAGGAAGGGGACACCGTCAAGCGGACCGGACGTATTGCCTCCGTACCCGTGGGCGATGCCCTGATCGGCCGGGTGGTTAACCCCCTGGGACGCCCCCTGGACGGCAAGGGTCCCATCAAGAGCGACAAGTTCCGTCCCATTGAACGTATTGCCCCCGGCGTTATCACCCGCAAACCCGTGCACCAGCCCCTGCAGACTGGTTTAAAAGCCATCGACTCCATGATCCCCATCGGGAGAGGACAGCGGGAATTGATCCTCGGTGACCGGCAAACCGGTAAAACAGCCATTGCCGTGGACGCCATCATCAACCAGAAAGGTAAGGACGTCATCTGCATCTATGTGGCCATCGGCCAGAAAGCCTCCACGGTGGCCAACGTGGTACAGCGCCTGCGCGATTTCGGCGCCATGGATTACACCATTGTGGTTTCGGCTACCGCGTCCGACCCGGCACCGCTACTGTTCATTGCTCCCTATGCCGGCTGCGCCATGGGCGAGGAGTTTTTAGAGCAGGGTAAACACGTGCTGATTGTCTACGATGACCTTTCCAAGCAGGCCGTGGCCTACCGCGAGCTTTCCCTGCTCTTGCGGCGTCCCCCCGGCCGCGAGGCCTATCCCGGCGACGTGTTCAACCTGCACTCCCGCCTGCTGGAGCGGGCCTGTAAGCTCAACGACGAGCTGGGAGGCGGTTCCATAACGGCCCTGCCCATCATTGAAACCCAGGCCGGTGACGTTTCGGCCTACATTCCCACCAACGTGATTTCCATTACCGACGGCCAGATTTACCTGGAGCCCGACCTGTTCTACGCAGGTGTCCGTCCGGCCATTAACGTTGGTCTGTCGGTATCCCGGGTGGGCGGCGCCGCCCAGATCAAGGCCATGAAGCAGGTAGCCGGACGGCTGCGCCTGGACCTGGCCCAGTACCGCGAGCTGGCCGCCTTCGCCCAGTTCGGTTCCGACCTGGACAAGGCCACCCAGGCCCGTTTGATCCGCGGCCAGCGCATGGTGGAACTGCTCAAGCAAAAGCAGTACGCTCCCATGGCGGTGGAAGACCAGGTTATGGTTATTTATGCTGGTGTAAACGGCTACCTGGACGACCTGCCGGTGGAGAGGGTGCTTCCCTTTGAAGAAGAGTTCTTGAACTATATGCACACCAGCCATCCGGAAGTGGGCGAAGCCATTGCCAGGACCGGTGAGCTGTCCAGGGAAACGGAAGAAAAATTGAAAGCGGCCATTGTCGAATTCAAGAAGGGCTTTGTGGCCCGGACTGCCTGATCAACGCTTCCCGGTCTTCCGGTAGTAGCGACGCGAGGTGGTGAAAAAGAGTGCCAAGTTTACGGGACTTGCGGCGGCGTATTAAAAGTATCAAGAGCACCCAGCAGATCACCAAGGCCATGAAGGCGGTTTCCGCCGCCAAGATGCGCCGTGCCCAGGAGCAGGTTCTGTCGGCCAGGCCCTACGCCCGGCGGATGAAAGACGTCCTGGGGCGGGTGGGCACCGCCGCGGCCGGGGTTAAGCATCCCCTTCTGGAGGTACGGGAGCCCAAAAGAGTGGCCTACGTCCTTATCACTGCCGACCGGGGGTTGTGCGGCGGTTTTAACGCCAACCTGATCCGCAGGACCATTCAGGAAACAAAGAACATCAACGCCGAATTACACCTGGTCTGTGTAGGGCGTAAAGGCCGCGACTACTTCCGCCGCCGGGGTTACAATATCGCCCAGCAGTACGTGGGCCTGGGCGAGACCATCAGGTTAAGCCACGCCCAGGAGATTGCTCGCTACGTTATGGATAAATATGCGGCGGGGGAATTTGACGCCGTCTACCTCATTTACAGCGAGTTTGTCAACGTGCTGGTACAGCGGCCCAGGGTGGTCAAACTCCTCCCCGTGGAGCCTCCCGAGGGGCAGGAAAACGGCGAGGGAAAGCCCGGCAGGGTGGAGTATATCTTCGAGCCTTCGGCAGAAAGCGTATTGTCCGAGCTGTTGCCCATGTACGTGGAGAACATGGTCTTTCACGGCCTTCTGGAATCCAAGGCCAGCGAGCACAGCGCCCGCATGACCGCCATGGACAACGCCACCAAGAACGCTGGCGATATGATCAACAGGCTGACCCTGTCCATGAACCGGGCCCGCCAGGCCGCCATTACCAAGGAAATTTCCGAAATTGTCGGCGGAGCAGCGGCCCTGGAGTAACCGTGACCGTTTCCCGGGCTAACTTAAGCTTCGCGCGAAGGAGGTACGGAGTAGCTGATGAATGTTGGTCATGTAGTACAGGTCATTGGCGTGGTGGTGGACGTCCGCTTCCCACCCGGCCAGGTGCCTGATATCTATAATGCCCTGAAGATCCGCCGCGAAGGGCAGGAGGACCTGACCCTGGAGGTGGCGCAGCACCTGGGCAACAACATCGTGCGCACTGTGGCCATGTCCTCCACCGACGGTCTGGTGCGGGGCATGGAAGTGATTGATACCGGCAAGCCCATCACCGTTCCCGTGGGGCGGGCCGTCCTGGGCCGCCTGGTGGACGTGCTGGGTGAGCCCATTGACGGTAAGGGCCCCATTAAGAGCGACTACTATTATCCCATTCACCGGCCAGCCCCGCCCCTGGCGGAGCAGTCCACCCGGGCCGAGCAGCTGGAAACCGGTCTGAAGGTGGTCGACCTGCTGGTGCCCTTCTTAAAGGGCGGCAAGATCGCCATGTTCGGCGGCGCCGGCGTGGGCAAGACGGTTATCGTGATGGAGCTCATCAACAACATTGCCAAGCAGCACGGCGGTATCTCCGTGTTTGCCGGCGTGGGCGAACGGACCCGCGAGGGCAACGACCTCTACCGGGAGATGACCGAGGCGGGCGTGCTTGACAAGACCATCATGGTGTTCGGCCAGATGAACGAACCGCCGGGATGCCGCCTGCGGGTGGGCCTGACCGGGCTGTGCATGGCCGAATACTTCCGGGATGAAGAAGGGGCAGACGTGCTCCTGTTCATCGACAACATCTTCCGCTTCACCCAGGCCGGTTCCGAGGTTTCCGCCCTCCTGGGCCGGATGCCCTCGGCCGTGGGTTACCAGCCCACCCTGGCCACGGAAATGGGTCAGCTGCAGGAGCGGATTACATCCACCATGAAGGGTTCGGTTACTTCGGTGCAGGCCGTGTACGTGCCCGCTGACGACCTGACCGACCCGGCGCCGGCGACCACCTTTGCCCACCTGGACGCCACCGTGGTGCTCTCCCGGCAAATCGCCGAGCTGGGCATTTACCCGGCGGTGGACCCCCTGGACTCCACCTCCCGCATCCTCGACCCCAACGTGGTGGGCCAGGAGCACTACGAGGTGGCCCGGGGCGTGCAGAAGGTTCTGCAGCGCTACAAGGAATTGCAGGACATCATCGCCATCCTGGGTATGGAAGAACTGTCCGACGAGGACAAACTGATCGTGGCCCGGGCCCGGAAGCTGCAGCGCTTCCTGTCCCAGCCCTTCCACGTGGCCGAGCAGTTCACCGGCCGGCCGGGCGTGTACGTGCCGCTTAAGGAAACCATCCGCGGCTTCAAGGAAATCCTGGAGGGCAAGCACGACGACCTGCCCGAAGAAGCGTTCTACATGGTGGGTACCATCGACGACGCGGTGGCCAAGGCGAAAAGCTTAGCAGAGGGAAGTGCGTAAAATGGCGGAAAAAACCCAACGCCTGGAAATTGTCACTCCCGAGCGCAAGGTATACAGCGGCGATGTCCGCTTTGTGGTGGTGCCGGGCGTGGAAGGCGAACTGGGCTTCCTGCCGGATCACGCTCCCCTGGTTAGCGCCTTAAAGATCGGTGTGATGAAGGTCCAGGAGGATAACAGGACCTTCAAGGTGGCGATAAGCGGGGGATTTGTCGAGGTACGGAACAGCCGGGTCACCGTCCTGGCCCGTACTGCAGAGCGGGACGACGAAATCGACCGGGAGCGGGCCGAAGCGGCCAAAGCCAGGGCCGAACAACGGCTGGCAGCCAGAACGCCGGACATTGATGTGGTCAGGGCCGAACTGGCCTTGAAGCGCGCCCTGGCCCGGTTGAAGGCGGTATCGTAATTGAGGGGTAATTTAAGGTGGCAGTTGGATCTGCCACCTTTAGTTTTTGCCCGCCTGTAAATGTTTAGTGGCCTGCTATGATGCCGTTGGTAACGGTTTTACTGAATAATTACGCCCGCCCGGTATGAACAGGAAATTTTTAGGCAACAATGGGGGATAAGTACGACCCGGACCCTGAAGGCATGTCCGCCGCGCCCGGAGCATATAAATTTCAACAGGTGGACAGGGGAGGTGGAGACGGTGCGCAGGCTGCTGCTGGGCTTGATCTGTATTATGCTGTCCCTCACCATGGGCCTGCCCGTGCTGGTGAATTACCTTTCGCCGGTCCGGATCCAGGAAAGGGAGACCCGGGTACGCCTTTACGTCCACAGCACCGGACGGATCGAGGAAATCCCCCTGGAAGAATACGTCACCGGGGTGGTGGCCGCCGAAATGCCGGCCGCCTTCCCCGTAGAGGCCCTGAAGGCCCAGGCGGTGGCCGCCCGCACCTATATCGTGCGCCGGCTGACCGCCGGCGGGGTAATAAATAACGACCACCCCGGGGCCGACGTCTGCGATGACCATACCCACGGGCAGGCCTGGATTTCCCGGGAGGAGATGCGCCGGCGCTGGGGCACCCTCCGTTATTACGAGTACTATTACAAGATTAAAAAGGCGGTCGATGAAACCCGGGGCATGGTCCTCACCTACGAAGGGCAGCTTATCGACGCCGCCTACCATGCATCCTGCGGCGGGCGTGGCACGGAAAGCGCCTCCGCAGTGTGGGCGGCCGACCTGCCCTACCTGGTAGGGGTGCCCTGCCCCCACGACGCCGATCCGGAACCCGTGCGCACGGTGAGCCTGCCCCTGGCCCAGGTGGACCGGGCCCTGGGCGTGAACCTGGAGGTACTGCCGGTAGCTGCCGGCGGCCGTGCCGGTGAAAAAATTTTTCTTGAGGTATTGGAACGCACTCCCGCCGGCCGTCCCAAAACGGTCCGCATTGGGGAGAAGAAAGTGGCGGCTACGGTGGTACGGGACCGCCTGGGCCTGCGTTCCACCGATTTTACCATGACCTTGAAGGGCGATCGTGTGGAGATTACCACCCGGGGCTACGGCCATGCCGTGGGTATGTGCCAGTACGGGGCAAAGGGTCTGGCTGGGCACGGTTACACTTTTGACCGCATACTGAAGCATTACTACACCGGAGTGGAGATTACCCGAATAAATTAATAACCAAATGGTCACAATACTCCTAAAAGCTTTGTAAAGCTTTTGTCGGGAGTGATTACATTGTGGCCGTTTGGTAAACGCCTTTCCGAACAGGATCCGGTGGAAAAATACCGCCGTTGGCTGCGCCGGTGGCTGCTGGGCAACTGGCTGCGCTATGCGGTGGTGAGCACCGTGGTTATTACCCTGGTGATGGTTTTGCTCTGGGCCATGTTGAGTACCTGGCAGCCCACGGGTTCAATTCCAGTACCGGCTCCGGGTAAAGACCGGGGGGTGCAGCTGATGCACTCCCAACTTTCGGAAACAACTCAACCAGCTGACGGAAAAACATTGGCCGGGGATGACAGTGGCCGGTTTAAGATTTACCTCCCGGTGGACGGCCAGATCGTTCAAGCATACGGGTGGGGCTATTCCGAAGTCTACGGTGACTTTCGATTCAACCAATCGGTGGCCTTTAGCGCCGGTGCCGGTGCCCTGGTAACAGCGGCGGCTCCCGGGACGGTCAGGGCGGTGGAGCCGGGGGCGGCCGTCGGCCAAATCGATGGGGAAAATGTTAAGGGAGCTTCAAGCCACCCGGTTCCCTTTAGCTATACCGTGACCATCGACCACGGTTATGGCTGGCAGACGGTCTACAAGGGCCTGGGGGAAGTGCAGGTGAAGGCCGGGCAGCACCTGAGCGCCCGGGCTCCCCTGGGCACCCTGCCCCGGTCCGGGAAAGTGCTGGAATTTATCCTGCTCAAAGACGGTGCTGCCCGGAACCCGGCCGGGTACCTGGTTGAAAACATTCACCGGTAGCTTTGAGCTGAGCATTAGTTTGGCCCGCGAGGCCCACTGGAGCGAGCGAGAGCCAAAACAGGCCAGGTTGGAAAAAGGTCTGACTCTGTGTAGCGTCAGTAGCGGTCCTGCCCGGCGCGTGGTTTTTGGCAATTTCCCTGCTCCCGGCGCATATATATTTTATCAGGTACCAAGCCGGGGAGGTAGGGCAATGCAGGAATACATCCAGAAAAGGGTGCTGGACATTTGCGCCTATATCCTGGAGACCAGGGCCACCGTACGCCAGGCCGCACAGGTGTTTCAGGTAAGCAAAAGCACCGTGCACAAGGACATGACCGAAAGACTGCCTTCTTTGAATAAAAAACTGGCCCAGGAAGTAAGGGCCATCCTGGAACAAAATAAGGCCGAGCGGCATTTAAGGGGGGGCGAAGCAACCCGGAAAAAATACAGGGAAACATAAAATTTTTCAGCCGGGCTAGAGGAATTTGGCTGAATATGTAGAAACCTACCAAACATGCCTGCCGGGAATAAAGACCCTACCCCCGGCCCGCATTACAAGGGGGACAGGCCGGGCAGGCCCTTTTTAGCTGACTACGTGGTTGAAGTAAGAAAGGAGACCGCCCCATGCTCGGCTTAAACAACGACATCGGCATCGATCTGGGTACCGCCAATGTGCTGGTTTACGTAAAGGGAAAAGGCATTGTCCTGCGGGAACCCTCGGTGGTGGCCATAAACAAAGAAAATGCCCAGGTCATCGCGGTGGGTTCCGAGGCCCGGCGCATGCTGGGCCGCACCCCCGGCAACATTGTGGCCATGCGACCTTTACGGGACGGCGTCATTGCCGACTATGACGTGACGGAAAAAATGCTGCGCTACTTCATCAGCCGGGCCGGCGGGAAAAAAGTCCTTTTCCGCCCCCGGGTAATGGTCTGCATTCCCTCCGGCGTGACCAGTGTGGAGGAACGGGCCGTGCGCCAGGCGGCCATCCAGGCCGGTGCCAGGCAGGCCTACGTCATCGAGGAGCCGCTGGCAGCGGCCCTGGGGGCAGGGCTGGACATTTCCGAACCCACCGGGACCATGGTGGTGGATATCGGCGGCGGCACCACCGATGTGGCCGTTCTTTCGCTGGGCGGGGTGGTATGCAGCCGGTCCCTGCGGGTGGGTGGGGACAGGTTTGACGAGGCCATTGTGCGCTACGTGCGCCGGGTGTTCAACCTGGCCATCGGGGAGCGCAGTGGTGAGGAGATCAAAATCAATATCGGCAGTGCTGACCCAGGGAATGCACCCCGGCGGGAAATGGAAGTCCGCGGGCGGGATCTGGTATCCGGCCTGCCCCGGGCGGTAGTCATCACCACCCATCAGGTTCACGAAGCCATTTCCGAGAGCCTGGAGGCGGTGGTGGGCGCGGTGAAAGAAGTGCTGGAGCACACCCCCCCGGAACTGGCCGCTGATATAGTGGACAAGGGCATCGTCCTGACGGGGGGCGGGGCGCTGCTGCACGGCATCGACACCCTGTTGAGCCGGGAGACGGGCGTGCCGGTACATATAGCCGAAGACCCCCTCTCCTGTGTTGCCCTGGGAACGGGCCGGGCGCTCTCCATGTTAAACGTCCTCAGCGCCAACTCTCAACGCAAAAAGCGGCTGTTAAATTTAAAGAAGATCGGGTAGGTGGCGGCCGCCGGCCGGAAAGCCGGTGGTTGACCCGCCGGAGGGTGAGCAAAACGCCCGGTTTACCCCGGAACTCTTTCCCGGTCTGGTGGTGGAACTGGAGAAGGTCTGGGCGTGAAAAGGCCGTCCTTTTCCACGGAAAATGACGGCCTATGGTTTCAAAATTTCCTGCAATAACTCAGACGCCCTTACTATTTTTATTCCAGCATACTCTCCTAACTGTAAGAGATGCTTGTCACCGGTGACAATGTAACTGGCCCTTCCGGCTATGGCGCATTCGAGAACCATGTTATCGTCCGGGTCCGCTGTAATTATATCCACCTTTTGTACCGGCCGGACAAAGATAATTACCGGCAATAGCCTACCTATAAACCCGTCAATTTCCTCATCCTTGAAACCAAACTTGGGATATTGGGTTACACGGTAAAACTCGCTTAAAATCTGCGCGGAAAGGCAGAGCTCCAATTTTGACTCCAACACCATCTCGACAACGGCGGCCTCTGCACCCTTCCAGCCCAGGGCTGAAATGAAGACATTGGTATCCACCGTTATCCTCATTCTGTGACGCCTCGTGCCCATTTGATGGCCGCCTCGACATCATCAGGGGTTATACCTTCCCTTTTAAATCTTTCCCTGATCGGTCTGGCAAAATCATCGAAATCATTGGGCGGCACCATTTTCTTTATTTCCACGCGGGAACCCTTCTTCTCAAAAAGAATGTAGTCCCCTTTTTTGATGTTCAGGAATTTCCTCAACTCCAGGGGAAGGGTTACCTGTCCTTTTGTGGTTATCCTGGCGATGTAAAGTTCGCTCATAATAATCATCCCCTTGGTAATACATTCTTGCATGTAGGATATCATCACCTTTCTTATCAGTCAAGAACCATGTGTAAAAATTTTTTTGCTCCTAACCCTTCCCGGTGAAACCTTTTACCCCAAAAAAACGTCTTAATGTTGGAGGTCAGAAGAGGGGAGGGGTGGCTGATAGTTAAGAAATTTAAGTATTTATTTTTACCGGCAGGAAAGTCATTTTCTATGTAGAACTTTCATTTCAGTCAGGAACAGGAAATAAGCCCTGCTCTTTTCAAGGAGACCGGATCATGCGTAAATGGTTTCAGCGCTACCGTCTGCCGGCGGTTTTGCTTTTCCTGGCAGCGGGGATTGGTTTGCTTTTTGCCTGTGCCCTGCCGGGCGTGGAAGAGGCGAAGAACCGGGCCGATGCCGGAGCACCTGACGCCCTTCCCGGCGGCGGCAACGATGAACGGGTCATCGACGCCGGCCCGGACGACCTGGGCCTGTATTCTTTATGCCTTTCCCGGCACCTGCAGCCGGCTGAGCTGGAGCAGCTGCGCCGGCTGGCGGAAGTGGGTGATGTCACCGGCGGCGGATCACTTCTGGTGCGCTGTTCCGCAAAACGGGTGAAGGACCTGGCGGCATTGCCTTATATAAAGGAAGTAAAGCCGTATGCACCGGAGGAAAAATTAAAAACCCTGGTTCAGGCCGGTTTATATGCGGATGAAAAGAAAGCTCTGGAAACTCCCGCCCGGGACGCTGCGAAACCCCCTGATCCAGCCCCCGCACCGGAAGGCGGCGCTTCCGGCACGGCGGGAGGAGCTGGCGGCGGCCAGATTACCGTCAACCTGGTGGTTTTTCACCCCCGGGACAAGGATGGCCTGGCCGCACTGGTGAAAACCCGCGGGGGAGAGGTATTGCGGGGGCTAAATGAAGAGGGGAGCGTGCTGCGGGCGCGCCTGCCCAAACGCGAACTGCCCGGACTGGCTTCCTCTCCCCTGGTGCTGCGCATCGAACCATATACCGCCCCACGTTTCTTAAACGACCGGGGGGCCGGCATAGTGGGCGCAAGCCCCCTGCAGGCTCCGGGGTTTGTTGCCCCCGGCGGTTTAAACGGCGCCGGTCAGGTGGTGGCCCTGGCCGACAGTGGCCTGGGAGACGGCGATCTGGAGAACCTGCACCCGGACTTGAAAGACATACCCGGGCAAAAACCAAAGGTAATCATGCTCAAATCATGGTCCGGCCGCGCCAGGGCCGATGACCCGGTAGGGCACGGCACCCACATGGCCGCCACCATAGCCGGCACCGGTGCCGCTTCCGGGGGCCAGTTTGCCGGCCTGGCTCCGGGGGCCAGCCTTTATTTTCAGGGCATTCTCAATAAAGAGGGGAAGATCGATCCCCCGGCGGACCTGACGGCCCTGTTCCGCCCGGCCTACGCGGCGGCCGCCCGCATTCACGTGGACGGCTGGGGCATTCCCGTGAACGCCTACCTGAGCAGTGCCGCCCAGACCGACGCCTTTGTGCGGCAAAACCCGGACTTCCTGGTTATCTTCGGTGCGGGCAACTCCGGGCCGGGCGCCGGGACCCTCACTGCCGAGGCCAACAGCAAAAACGCCCTGGTGGTAGGGGCCAGCGAAAGTGTGCGTCCCTCCTTCGGGCCCGCCAGCGACAATGCGGGGGAAGTGGCCTCCTTTTCCAGCCGGGGGCCGGCCAAAGACGGGCGTATTCGCCCCGACCTGGTGGCCCCGGGGACGGGTATTGTTTCGGCCCGTTCCCCCCTGGTAAAGGGGAATTTCCCGGCCAACCCGCAGTACACCCGTTTACAGGGAACCAGCATGGCGGCGGCCGTCACCGGCGGGGCGGCCGCCCTTTTGCGGCAGTACTTCCAGCAGGAGGGATTAAAGGCGCCTTCGGCGGCCCTGCTCAAAGCGGCCCTGATCAACGGAGCCGCCCCTATGGACGGGGAAGGGGCGGGGTTCGGCCGCCTGGATCTAACCGCCACGGTGCTGGGGCTCGCGGAAAAGACCTTCCTTTACGCCGATGAATCCGCTCCCCTGGCCGCTGGGGACAGTAAGACCTACCGGTTCACGGTGGAAGATACCTCCCGCCCCTTCAAGGCCACCCTGGCCTGGACCGACCCTCCCGCCGAGCCGGGAGCGGGCCGGGCGCTGGTCAACGACCTGGACCTGGTGGTGGTCGGCCCGGACGGCAGGGAATACCTGGGCAACGCTAAGGGTGGGGGCGGGCGGGACGACCGCAACAATGTGGAACAGGTGTTGATATCACACCCCGCCAGGGGTACATATACGGTTATAGTGCGGGGTACGGACGTACGCCGGGGCGCAAAACCCTCCTCACCGCCCGGGCAGGATTTCGCCCTGGTTTACGGCCAGCCCCTGGCCAAAAAGGTTATTGCCGCTGCGGATGAAAAAAGCCGCCAGGTACGCTTTACCGACGGTACCACGGCGGTATTCCCCGAGCAGGGACGCATTGCCCTGGGCAGCAAAACCCCGCCCTGGACCATCAATCACGCCCTGCCCGGCGCGGAAGTCTATTTAGGTGACGGCAACCGCATTCTCTATCTTGCAGGCAGCGTCTGGCGGCAAAATGCGGCGGAGCTGCTGCCCCTGGCCTCCGGAACCCTGCTCCAGGAGGCCAGCCCCGGGGCGCGGGAAGGGGGCTTCTACCTGGACCGGCGGGCAGAAAGCCCCCTGTGGGTCAACGATAGCCCGGCTGGTGTGCGGGATATTCCCCCGGGCGTACGCCTGTGGGCCTCCATCAATCCCACCACCCAGATGGCCTGGCGGGTATGGGTCTGGTTCCGGGAAGAGGAAGGCATTATTGACCGGGTGGATCTGGAGCACAGGCAAATTTACCTGCTGGGGCGGCAGCAGCCCTACCGGCTGGCTGCCGGCGCCACTTACGCCTTTGACGACCGGCTGGCTTCCGCCAGCCCGGAGGATTTGCCCTACGGTTATCCGGTAACCGGGGACCCGTCTCAACTGGCCCCGGGGATGAAAGTAAGGCTGATGCTTTCCCCGGGCCAGGACGAAGTGGTCTACCTGGGGGTGCAGCGCACCCTGGCCGTGGGCACTGTGGAAGAGATGGATCCCGGCCGGAGCTGGTTGAAGCTCCAGGGGGCGGGGCGTTACCGGCTCATGCCCGGCCTTCCGGTAACCCTGGACGGGAGGGCCGCCTCCCCCGGCGATATCGCTCCGGGAGACCATGTATGCCTGCTTTTGGCGGGCGACCAGGCCATATCCATAGACGCCCACCGGCAGGTGATCTACGGGCAGGTAGTTTTTTATAAAGAAGAAGACAGAACCATTCTTCTGGTGGACAGCCGGAATAAAATGCGCTCCCTGGCCATTACCCCGGACACCCTCTTTTTCCGCTGGGGCCGGCCCAATGAACCGTCCTCATTGCTGTCCGGGGAATGGGTACGCGTGATCATGGCCGGGGATGCGAGCTGCGCCCTGCGGGTCGATGTGGCCGAAGTAGCCGCCAGCGGTAACGCCCGGCTGGCCGGGGTGGACCCTGGCCGGGGAACGGTTAATTTCTCCGGGGATCAGGAAGGTCGCCTTTCCTCCCGCACCCTGATCACCAAAAACGGCTATCCCGTGGGCGTGGAAGACCTCCTGCCCGGGGAAGAGGTGGAATTCACCATTCTGGCCGGCCTCCAGGGAGAAACAGGGGTGATGGCGGCCATCAACGCTCGCTCCCGCGAGGGGGTACCTGCTCCTTCCTTGCAGGCTGCCTGCCTGCCGGCAGGTAATGGTTTTGTAGTTCAGGGCAAAACCTCGGCCGACAAAATATATATATATCTGCAAGAAGGCGCCCCACTGCTTGTCTCCCCCGATGTCCGGGGTTACTTCGAAACCCGTCTGCCCCGGAATACCGGTGACACCATCCTGCTGGTGGCCGTGGACCGGCGCAATGGGGGCGTGGCCGGCGAATACCTGACCGTCTCCCTGGAGGCCCTGTTCAGCGACCTGCAGGGCCACTGGGCGAGAAAGGAAATCGGGGAACTGGCTCAGCTGGGGCTGGTCGGCGGCTATCCCGGCGGGAAATTCCACCCCGAAAAGACGGTCACCCGGGCGGAGTTCACCCTGATGCTGGTGCGGGTGCTCAAAGAATCGCACCTTCCAGTTGAGGCGGAGCCCCCGCCGGCGGGTCAACTGCCATCTTCTTCCGGAAATGTTCCGGCACATGGGCCGGGTAACGACAACGACGGCCGGGCCGCAAATTCCGCGCCCTCCGACCTGCCGTCCTGGGCTGAAAAAGGAATCCGGGAAGCCATCCTCCGGGGCATCGTTTCCGGCTACCCGGATGGAACCTTTAAACCGGACCGGCCGGTCAACCGGGCGGAAGCGGCGGCCATCCTGGCCCGGGTGCTGCAGGTGACCGGCCTGGTTGGAGAGGGCGGGGAAGCTGGCAATACCGGGGCAGACCGCCATATACGAAACACAGGTGCTTCCGCCGCCCACGGAGGCGCTTCCGGAGAAACGGGAGATGCAGCTGCCGTTGCTGCTCAGCTCCGGCAGCCGGTCGCCGCGGGCGGTTCGGGTGATCCAGCCATGGCAGGGACGGGCTCTTTACCCGCTTACCGGGACTGGGACGCCGTGCCGGACTGGGTGCGCCCTTCCGTAATCCTGGTTTCTGCCTCGCGGCTGATGGTTGGGTACCCCGATGGGCGCTTCGGCCCGGTAGAGCCCCTCACCCGCGCCCAGGCGGCGGTAATTGCCTGGCGTTTGCGTGCACTGATAACTGCCTCCAGCTGAGGCTTTTCTTACTCCTTATATGGAAAGATTTCCTTACATATGTTTTAAACTTCTCCAGCTTTGAAAGTCAATAAAAAACCGGGTTCAACATTAAGCTGAACCCGGTTTAAAATTCAATGACTACTCCTGCAGCCACACCACCACTACCTGCTGGCCGGCTTCCTGGTCCCACGCGGCCAGCTGCTGTTCCAGGGACTTGATCTGTTGATCCAGGGCGTCCGCTTCGGCCCCGTCAGTGGTCTGGTTGCGTTTGGCTATGAGGGCCTGGTAGCGGTCCAGGGTGGAGGCGAACTGCTGGGAAATGTCCTGGCTCTGCTGCTGCCGGTCCATCACCCGCCCCAGGCCGGAGGCCGTGGCGGTGAAGGACGTGGCCCGCTCCACCGGAACCACAAAGCGCAGGATTTCCACCGTATGCCCATCCACCCGCTGCCGGCCGAAGCTCTGGTAGCTGCTACCTCCCGCTGCGGCCAGCAGTGTCTTTTTCGCCGCCTGCAGGTCGGCCACCTGCACCTTTAACAGCGTACTTTCAATGGTGCGGGTCTGGTTCAGGAATACACGCGGTTCAATGGCAACACCGCTGCCAGCCTTGCTGCTTACAGATTGTCCGGTGTTTGCCGCGATGGCGACGCCCTGTTTGTTGTCACTTTGCCGGGGCTGTTCAGGCCGGCTCTTTTGTCCTTCCCCGTTTGCAGCCCGGCCGGGAGCAGCCGGCACATGGAAACGATTGTCATCATTGTTTGTCTTATCGACCCTGTCACGGGGCCCGGCGGGCGCGTTTTCCCGTTCACCGGGGGTTTGGGTTTCCCGGGGTTCGTTGTTTGAATTTGCCGGCACATCCCCGCCCGGCTTATCCGTCTTTACTATTGCATTACCGCTGCCCGGGGTCTGTTCACTTTGCCCGGAGTTATCCACCACCACGGGTAAACCGTTCAACCCCGCCGGAGGCCACCAGTAACGGGCGGCAAAGCTGGCGGAACCCGCCAGCAATATGACCGCGGCGGCCGCTGCCGCCACTCCTTTGCGCCAGGTGCCGGAAAGCCCCTGCCACCACCTTCCGGGCGTCCATATCCGCGCGGTATGGCCTTTTTTTCGTCCAAAATCGCCCGCCTGGGCGGCAGGAAAAACCTTCGCCCCGGGCAGTCCACCGGCGGCTGCCGGTTCTGCTGCTTTATGCACATGACGGGCAGGCACTTCCGGCCCGGCAGAGGCTTCGCTCGCGCTATAAGCCTCCTGGGCAGATAAGGACTCCTTCAGCCGGGACATTACCTGTGCGCTAAACCCTTCCGGCGGCGCCACCGCTCTGGACATGCCCCTTAACGCCAGGGTTATGGCCTGCCAGTCTGCCAGTTCCCCGGCACAGGCGGGACACTCCCGCAGGTGTTCCTGGAGCCGGCGGGCCTCTTCTTTTGCCAGTTCCCCGTCCAGCCAGGGGTAAAAAAGTTGTCTCGCTTCCCGGCATTTCATGGTGTTCACCTTCTTGTCGCGCATCCACATGCCCCGGAAAGGCAACTCACCTGGTCCGGCCTGCGCCGGCACCTTCTTTTAAGACTACCGCCCGCCCGTGCTTGCTTTTCCCGCCCGGTAACGCCATTCCCGCTTCTTCCGCCAGGGCGGATACTCTTTTCTTCAGGGCGTCCCGCGCCCGGTTCAGCCGGGATTTTACCGTACCCAGGGAAAGATCAAGCATCCGGGCAATTTCATCATAGCTGTAGCCTTCCACTTCACGCAGGATGAGCACGGCCCGCTGTTCGGCGGACAGCTCCTTCAAGGCCCGGCCCACCAGGCCCCGGAATTCCTTTTCCTCCAGCTCCTCCTCCGGGTTGCCGGCAGCGGCCGCCACCTCCCGGGGAACTTCTCCGTCACCGGTATGTACCGGTTCGTCCAGTGAAATGAGGTTCACATTGCCGCGCCGCCGTTTCATGTTCAGCCAGAGGTTGACGGCAATGCGGTGCAACCAGGTGCCGAAATCCGCCTCAAAACGGAAGCTGCCAAGGGAGCGGTACGCCCGGATAAAAACTTCCTGGGCCAGATCCTGGGCATCGGCATGGTTGCCTGTTAACTGGTAGCTCAAGCTGTATACCCTTTGCTGGTACATCTGTACCAGCTGCTCAAAAGCCACCAGATCCTGTTCCTGGGAACGCTGTATGAGGTGTTTGATGGCATCCAAGGGGAAGCCACTCCTAAAAGATGCCCCAAACCTCGTCTTACCTGTTAGACACCTTTTTACGGCCAAAAGTTCCGGCCGGCAGCGGCTTGGGGCAAAAAATTTTGTATCTATACTAAATACGCGCTGGCACGCACAATTTTGGAGGTAATTCCCCACCATTTACTCCCTGAATTTCGTGCAGGAAAACTACCTCCAAACAGGGCGCCTTACGGTTCCATTTCATATATAATACTATAGTACCATGTTTCCCCTGACCGGGCAATTAGTTAACTATGAAAACAATAAAATTGATTAACTATAAAAAGAGCCGCTTTTTGCCCCCGATTACCGCGTATCATTAAAAATATCCGGATTGGTGACGGAGGAAAATCATAGAAACAGTCGAAATATATCTGTGGAAACAACGTTGGAGAAAGGAGACGCATCATGGTGAACTCTCGCAAGGCCATTGCCACCATTTTGACCGCCGTGCTGCTGCTGGCGGCTGTGGCCGGACCGGCGTCCGCGCGCCCTCTGCCCTTGCTGCCCGGTGCGAAGGGCGGGAAGGAGGCGGCGCCGGCGCCCTATGTGCCCGGTGAGGTGATCGTCAAGTTCAAGCCGGGGGTTAAGACGGCAGAAGCCAAAAGCCGGCTGTTTAGCGCCCACCGGGGTCTGGGCCTGGCGGAAAAGAAAGCCCTGCCAAATGGGGTTTCACTTTTTAAAACAAATGAGGACGTACAAGAGGCTATAGAGGCCCTGAAAAAAGACCCCCAGGTGGAATATGTGCAGCCGAACTACATCTACCGCGTTTGTGAGGTAAACGTAAACGACCCTCTCTACAACTTGCAATGGGGCCTGGTGGATGAAGTCTATGGCACAAAGGCTCCCCGGGTATGGAATGATGCTGCAGGAGAGGGTATCATTGTGGCCGTTATTGACACCGGGGTTGACTATAACCATCCTGATTTAAAGGATAACATCTGGCGCAATACCGGGGAAAAGGCTGATAACGGCACGGACGACGACGGCAACGGTTACGTTGATGATACGGCAGGATATGATTTCATTGGCAGTGACTTTCTCAATTCCCGGCCGGATAACGATCCCATGGACGAACTGGGCCACGGCACCCATGTGGCCGGGATCATCGCCGCCGTTGCCGGCAATGGAAAGGGTGTTGTTGGAGTAGCTCCGGGTGTAAAGATTATGGCCCTCAAGGCGGCGGATCGTAACGGCGTTTTCACCACGGAGGCCATTGTGGCGGCTATCGATTATGCCGCAAAAAATGGGGCAAATGTGGTGAACATGAGCTTTGAGACCCCGCAATTTGACCAGTCCATGTACAATGCCGTCAAAAATCACCCGGACATACTTTTTGTTGCTGCTGCCGGAAACGAAGGGCAGGATAATGATACCAGCCCGCATTATCCCGCCGGCTTCTCTATGGATAACGTGATAGACGGCGTTACATATCCGGCCCTGCCCAACATCATCAGCGTGGCGGCACTGGGAAACCCAGCAGGTTCCAATAGGGGAGGTCTTGCTTACTTCTCGAACTACGGGTTGAAGTCCGTAGCTTTAGCCGCGCCGGGAGAGGGTATCTTGAGCACCGTGCCCACCTTTGGTGACGCTGGAGTGGCCCTGGCGGTTTACGACGCTATCTATGGGGGCAGGGCGGTGCTGTGGGGTTTCGGCGCGGAGGCACTGAGTACAGCCGGTGCGGTTTATGACAGTGTGGTGCGGGCTGTATACAACTTCCTGGGCATAACCCCTGAGGAAACAATGGACAGGCCCCTGCTGGTGGTGGACGACGACCAGTCGGGAGAAGAAATAAATACGCCATACTGGTCTTTAACTCTGCCCGATGTAAGCAACTTATATCTTAACGCCCTCTCCACGGCAGGCTACGTTTACACAACCTGCCAGTTAGCTTATGGAAAAGATTGTCCGCCGGTGGATGCGGCGGTCTATGCTGGTGTGCTCTGGTTTACCGGCCTGGCGCCGGGGAGCGCCTGGCACTGGGATGGGAGCTCTGGATTTGTTGTTGACAGCCCGAACCTGACGGTGAGCGACCAGGTTTACCTGGCCAACTACCTGGAAAACGGGGGCAGGCTTTTCTTAAGCGGGTGGGCTGCAGTTGCCGGCGCAGGGGATTTTGTGAAGGATTATCTCCATGCTCAGATGACCGGTCAATCGTACAACCTGCTGGCAGCCGACGGCCTGGAGGAACCGTACCAGGGAGTTTCTTATGAATTTACGGCTCCCGCATACTTTTCACTTTTCCTGACGGCTTCACCTGCCGCGAAAATTGCTTTACTTCCCCGGCCTTACGCTTCCTGGGACGGCACCTCCATGGCCGCGCCTTTTGTATCCGGCGGGGCGGCGCTGGCCCTTTCGCGGGCCCGGACCCTGGGGGTTGAACTTACTCCCGGCCAGTTAATCAGTATATTGAAACAAAGTGTTACTTCCCTGGACAGCCTGAATACCAGGGTGGCTTCTGGCGGCACGCTGAACCTGGAGCAGGCTCTGGACCACGTCAACGCCCTGCAAAAGACCGGCAGCACTGGTGGCACTGGCGGCAGCGGCGGCGGAAGCAGTGGCGGTAGCGTCGGTGGAGGAGGTGGCGGCGGTGCTCCGGCCCCGCAGCCCAAAGTCGAACCTTCCCCGGGAACCGCTGAACTAAAGGCCACGGGTGAAGCACAAAAGGCGGAAGTTTTAAACGGCCTGGTGGCCATAGATGTTCCCGCCGGTGCTTTGCCCAAAGATGCCAGTCTGACCGTTGCGGTGGCCGCGGAAACTCCGGCCGGTGCCCCTGCCGGAGCTATAGCGGCAAGCCCTGTACTGAGCTTCCAAACTTCTACTCCCCTGGCCAGACCGGTGAAGGTCGGCATCAAATACGATGCATCCAGGCTGGGAAGCCTGGACCCGCGGACGCTTCAGGTTTTCCGGCAGAACGACGACGGAACCTGGGCGGCGGTGGGCGGCAGGCTTAACCGGGAAAAGGGCACCGTGGTGGTGGAACTGAGCCACTTCTCCAGCTATGCCCTCTTTGCTCTCAAAAAGACCTTTAATGACGCTGGCGCCCACTGGGCGCAGAAGGACATCGAGCTCATGGCCGCCCGGGGGATAATTGGCGGCTATGAGGACGGCACTTTCCGGCCCGGGAAACCGGTGAGCCGGGCCGAGCTGGCCGCGCTGCTGGTGAAACTCCTGGGCCTCTCCGAAGTGCGTCCGCAGGCCCCCACCTTTGCCGACGTTAAACCGTCTGCCTGGTACTACGGGGCGGTGAAAGCGGCGGCCCGGGCCGGGCTGCTTGCGGGTGACGGGCGCAACTTCCGGCCGGACGCCACCCTCACCCGGCAGGAAATGGCCGCCGTAGCGGTGCGCCTGTCCGGGTTGTCCGGCAGTGCTCCTGCGGCAAACTTTGCCGATGAGAAAGAAATAGCCCCCTGGGCGCGGCAGGCGGTGGCCGCCGCTTATGCCCGCGGTCTGATGCGGGGCGTGGACGACCGGTTGTTTGCACCCGGGTCCATGGTAACCAGAGCGCAGTGTGCAACGCTTCTGGCCCGCCTGGGCGACCGGCTGGGACTCTTCGAGGAAGCCGTCACCCTGGAAGGAAGGCTCGTGATGAGCACCGTCGAGCGGCCGCACTACGAGCTGCTCGTGGGAGACAGGAACTACGTGTTGATTGCAGACCGTTCGGACCAGGCCCTCTCCCTGTGGCTCGATGCCCACCTGGGCCGGAATATACGGGTGAAGGGTTACCTCGTCCCGGGACCCAACATCTACATGCGCGGACCGATCCTGCGGGTGATCAACGCCGAATCAACCGAACAGTAAAGAAAAGGGGCGGGTTTTCCGCCCCCAAAAATTTCTATATTGCTGTGTTCCGGTGGTTGTGGCAGGTGTTCTCTCATGATAAGATTAAATTATGACAGGTGCGGGCAACTTTAATTTAATGGAGGCACCCCCCCTTGAAAGGATGTGTTGCCTTTGAGCACGGTGGCCAAAAAGCTCAGCGCGCTGGAAAAGGCCATGATGGAGCTGGCTTACGAGTCAAGGCTGACGGAGATCAAGTTAAAGCAGCTGGCCGAGGGCATGGAAGAATTTAAAGCGGAGATGAAGGCCTTCAAGGACGAGATGAAGGCTTTCAAAGACGAGATGAAGGCTTTCAAGGACGAGATAAACAAAAAATGGGGTGAACTGGCCCGTAAAATGGGTACTCTCATCGAAGATATTTTTGTGCCTTCTATAGACCTGGCCATAGAGAAATACTTCCATGTGGTCGTAAAAGACGTGATGCCCTGCCGGAAGATACGCCGGGATGGCCGGACCTTTGAGGTAGATATCCTGGCCCTGGCCGGGGACCTGGCCTTTGTGGTAGAGGTGAAGGCCTCGCCCAACCGGGTGGAGTACGTACACGACTTTATGGAAAAGCTCTCCCAGCTGCCCGGGTTTATCCCGGAAGTAAGGGACAAAAAAATTGTGCCCATTTATGCTGCCCTGGACATGGCCGGAAGCACGGTGGACCTGCTCACCAAAAACGGCATTTACGCCATGGTGGTCCGGGGGGACATTCTGGAGATAGTGAACTTCGGCGCGCTGGGGCCTGTGTAGTAAAAAAGGGCCGCCCGGGAGTGGGCGGCCTGCGGCAATTTCTTCCCCGTGGGCGGCAAAACCCTTCCACCACCAGATCCGGCGCGCCTTTCAGGCAATTTTCAGTGAGCAGGTCAAAGCGCTCCCGGGAAAGGTAGAGGACGTCCGGCTGCAGAACCAGGTTGTCGGCCAGCACCACATCGAAAGGTGCAAATAATACCAGCCCCATGTTGTGCTTATCCACGTAAGCCCGTAAAAGCCCGCCGACGCCGGCCGCTATGTGCTGGTGCAAAAAACCGGGAGAAGGTGTCAAAATCAGTTCCCCCTCGATCAATTCGTACTGCCGCCCGTCGTCGATTTGCAGGTAATCGCCGTAAGTCAGTGTACCCCGGAGGGAAGATTCCCTGGGTGCTGTCCCGGTCACAGAAATCACTCCCCGCCTCTCTATTCCCTTTGCCATTCTTCAATCCAGACGGCCACTTCCCGGGTTTCCGCCAGGAGGAAATCGTCAACCACGAGAACATGATCTTCTCGAATGACTTCCAGCAAGCGTCGCTCCGGCCCAGAAAAACCATGCCGGAGATGAGCACGTTGGTATCAAGCATTACTCGCACAGTTAATCTCCCGCCGGATAAAGTTTCTTGATCAGTTGTTCCCGCACGGCCTCGACCTCCCGCTCCAGATCTTCTCTGGTATATCCTTTCTGGCGGGCTTCGGCTTCCAGCTCCTCCAGAAGGCTATCCAGGGGAGACACAGGTTCCAAAACCACTCTGCCCCTATCAGCATACACCCGCAGTTTGGTTTTGGGCGTGAGACCCAGGGCATCGCGGATGGGTTTGGGAATTGTCACCTGACCTTTAGGAGTTGGAGATACGAACTCCACATGCATCTCTCCTTTGGTGGTTTTCTTACTATAGTCTAGCATGAATTCATACGGTAAACAATAGGAAAGAAGGGTGCGCAACCCGGATCGCGGTTGCGGATACCATCAAGACCACCAGTAATATCCTGATAACCTCTTCGTGTATCATTTCCACAGCCTGTGGGGTTATCCACTTCATCTGGAAGCCAGCTCCTCCAGAGCCGGCCTGTACTGCTCAATGATCTCCCTGGCCAGTTCCAGATCCTGCCTGACAACAAGCTTTTCGACAAGCACATCCAGCACCTGCTTCAGCTCACCGGGCGGGAGTTTGAGTAAATCATCTACAGGGACTTCACGGGTCATGAAAACCACACCCGGCTCTGGTTATACATCAAACAGAGTGTTGCTGCGACGAACTTTAAAAACATATCCCTTGACGCAGACCATTTGGCAATCGATGTTTGCATTGTGCCGGCGGCCATCAAAAAATTTTTTTCTTCCGGGTGGAACTTTTTCGCCCTTCCGGTTGTCTAACTAACCAGGTAACCGAGGAAAGCCCGTCCAGTCCAGGAGGAATTATGGCGGGCGATGTAGAATATACCTTCCTCGGTGACTCGCTGGTTAATGAGGGTGCCCACTGCACCCGGAGGAACAAAGCGGCAGCACCAATCGCAGCCCGGATGATCCAGGAGACAGGAAAAACGGCAAAGGGGGGATGGGCGGCAGGAAGAGCCCTTGCCAGGTAAGACGTGGAAAGAAATCAACAAGAAACACTTTCTAAAGGAGGTTAAAACTGGATGCGTAAGTCCAGGAAACTGATTGCCATCCTGGCCACCCTGGCCATGCTGGCGACCCTGCTGGTGCCGATGGTTGGACCGGCGGCGGCGAAGAGTCTTAACAGCGTGGACCGGGTGATAGGGGTAAGTGATACGTTCTCTGGCAAGCTAGGTAATACCGTAACCATTAAAGAAGACAGCGATTTTAAAACTGATTTTAAAGACGGTGACACGTTCAGAGTGAGCCTGCCAAGCCCCATGAAGTGGCTTGTGGGGTCGGGAAATACGACAGTTAAGGTTGTTTATGCTACCACTGAGACCCCAATAACTCCTCTGAAAGTCAGTGATCAGACACTTGAAATTGTTCTCCCTGGCGGAAGTACGAGTAATGCCGAGGTTGATTCAATCATTATCGAGCCGGCTATTGATGTCAACGGCGGTACTGGTGACATCACCTTGACGATTGATCCGCGTGATTCGGCGGTAACTGGTGGTACGCTGGTAATCGGTCGCGTCAGCGGGGACAAGGCCGCCGTTGTGGCCGAGAGTGTGGAAACAATCGGCGAGTCGGGCACGGGCGGCATTATCAGGATCGACGAAGCTGCGGTGGGCGCGCTTGGTACTTCTGAGAACTTGACACTCAAGTTGCCTGCCAACTTCGAGTGGGATGGAATAACCTCCAGCCATATTACTCTGGGTGGTGGTTTCGCAGGAGGTGTCGTAGGTACTCCTAGCGTAGACGGAAGGACCTTAACCGTTTCAATAACTCTTCCGGCATCCCGGACACAGCGTGGCACCATCTACGTGACACCCAAAATCAAGGCCCTGAGCGGTGCAGCCTATGGCGACGTGACGGTGACGGTTTCCAGCGAGGACATTTCCTCGACTGACGTTGTAGTGGCGAAATACGCTGAATGGGGCGTAACCGTCAAGGTCAAGGAAGTTAAGGAGCTCCTGGCCGGTAAGTTTGACGACCAGACGACCGAAAAGATTACCATCGAGGAAACAGTACCAAATTCTTTGATCACCGGCCGCAAACTGAGAGTTGAGTTGCCCGACTGGGTGAAGATTATTGGGATCGATGGTTGGAGCGTTAGCGGTGGCAACCTGAACATTTCGGCGCCCACCGTGGATGGCAAAGACAGCGATTTCGACGTTACAATTTCCCGTAATGCTGGTGATGTCAGTACTACCGGCAAGATTGAGTTCAAGCTTAAACTGAGCATCGAGGGCAATAAGTCGGGCGACATCGAAGCCTCTATCTCCAGCGCTGGGGCGGCAAATACCAAACTTGTGATCGCTAAAGCTGTAGTACCCGTGAGCGCAGAGGCCGAAGTGGCGGACGTGAAGATTGGTGTGCAGAACCAGTCCGCACCAGACCTGGTAATCACCGAGGCCAAGAAGGGCGCAATTGAGCAGAAGGTTGAAAAGAATATAAGCGGTGCAACGCGCAGTGGCGATGGTGAGATAACCATTACTCTGCCCGCGGGTGTAAAGTTTGCCGCGACTCCGAAGGTCGAAGTAACATCGGGAGACCTGGAGCTCAAGGCAGACCAGGCCCGGTTGACGGACAACGATGCAGTGTTCAGGATTCCAGTAAAGTCCGAGAGCACCAAGCCCAGCACCATTAGGGTTTATGGCATCAAGCTGACGCTAGACCGGACTGTCCCCGAAGGGGATCTAATGGTTAAGGTTGGCGGCTTGGCAGTAGTGGAGAACACCCGTGCTAACGGTGATGATGCGAATGCAATTGAAGCTGGCGAATTTGATACTGGCACTGCAGTTAAAGTGAAGCTGGCGAACTGCATTACCCCTGCTCCCGGTGAGCAGAAGTCTACCGTGGTGTTCAAAGTCAGCGACACCAAGTTCACCGTGAACGGCGTGGAGCAGACCATGGATGTGGCCCCGTACATCAAGAACGGCCGGACCTACGTCCCCGTGCGGTACTCCGCCCAGGCCGTGGGTGTGGCTGCTGACAACATCCTCTACAGCGGCGGCAAGGTGACCCTGATTAAGGGCGACAAGGTCGTCCAGTTCACCATCGGCAGCAACGTCATGCTGATCAACGGCGTGGCTATCAACATGGACGTTAAAGCCGAGATCACCAACGGCCGGACCATGCTGCCCTTCCGCTACGTCGCCCAGGCCCTGGGTGCCCAGGTCAACTGGGATCCCACCGAGCAGACCGTCACGATGACCCTGTAAGCTTCTAAAACAAACCGGGCTGGAACCCATGATGATTCCGGCCCGGTTTTTCTTTTGCTAATTTTTATTTGTCGGCTACAACCATTCGAAGCTCTGAACCACGATTATTCCCTTTTCCTTCGCCCTTTCCATAACCCAGTGGGTACTGAAAACGGCAGGGATGGCGGTGGTCGGCTTGAACACGTTAAGGGAGAGCCGCGGCGGTAAGATGCAGCGGGCACGGCGAAAAGCGGGTGCAGGGGAGGGACCGGGTACGTGTAAAGGGCGCCGACCGGGGAGGGTACGGGATAATTACGGGATGAAGGTGACGGTTAGAGGTACTCCTCCAGGTCGGAGAGAGTGTTTATTTCAAAGATGTTATCCAGAATCAGCCCCAGGGCGTATTCATCCAGGGACTTGATTTTATCCACATAGGGGCGCGGTATTTTCTTGAACTTTTTATGCAAAAGCTTCAAAACACTCTCCCTGAGGGTTTCCTGCCGGCCTTTTTCCATACCCTTCTCCATGCCTTTTTCAAAAATTCTCCTGTAGCCGGCCGACTCTTCGATGTTCAGCATCTTTTCCACCTCCCGGAAGATTTGTTCAATGACCGGTTTATCAAAGACAAGTCCAGCGAAAATTTCCGCCCTGAGCAGGGATTGGCGCTTCTCCTCGATGTTTAACGGGGCGTGGACAATGGTCTCCACGCACTCTCTCAAAAACTCTTCTTTTTTCCGGTCGATGAGCAGTAACTATTGTGGCGGTGTGGTTATCCCGGTGGTCTATTCCCTGTTGGCGGTCTAAGAAAAGTGCTTAAAAAGTATGTCAGAGCAGGGGTTGCAGGGACCTGTTCGCACGAACTTCAATAAAGGAGTGTGTTAAAACCACCAGGGCTTCGTTCCCATGGAATGGTGTGAAAATCATGGTCTTCAAGGACCACCGCGATTATATTGCTCCTGCTGACAGGATATGGTATAATCTTGTAATAAATTAACCAGAGGGGTGCATTTTTCTTGAATTTAAGTAAAGTTGAGAAGGAAGTATTGCGCCAGTTCGTTGCTTACCTTAATGATATTTACCCGAAGCAAATTCGATCAGTAATCCTTTACGGTTCAAAAGCCCGGGGCGATGCCCGGCCGGATTCGGACATAGACATTCTCCTTTTAGTCAATGACCGTCATAAAATTGATCGTGACAAGATATACGATTTCATTGTCGATGCAGATCTGGAACACGGTATAGATATTTCGCTAAATATTTACAATGCTGAAGAATTTAACCGGATGGTAACCTGGCAGGCACCTTTCGCTGCCAATGTGGTCCGGGACAGTAAGATTCTTAAAAGCGCCAGGGATCTCCGCGAGGCCGGTGATTATGACGATTTTTACCTCGTAACCAAAGAGGAAGCTCAATTGGCAATAGATAACGCAGAAAAATTTATTAAGGGCGTTAAAGAATTTCTTGATGCTTATTACGGACCGAAAAATTTGTGAAGTGAACCTCCGAAACAAGCGCTGGAAATAAATATGGCGAGAAGGAACAAAAAAGGCAAAGGTCAACCTCATTGAAAATAATTGATAAGGTAGTGTGAGAGGAGGGGACTAGCCGCCCCCTCCTACTCGATGTGCACCCGGCATGGGCGTTAACTTGGTGGTAAAAATCTACTGCAGGCGAGGCAGTACGGGTTTGCTGGCCAAAGGCAAGGGTGTCCATCGCTAGAGGTACTCCTCCAGGTCGGAGTGAGTGTTTATTTCAAAGATGTTATCCAGAATCAGCCCCAGGGCATATTCATCGAGGGACTTGATTTTATCCACATAAGGGCGGGGTATTTTCTTGAACTTTTGTGAAAATCATGGTCCCCGAGGACGAAAAAACCTTGACTGCACCTGTTTGCCAGGGGTATACTGGTGGTGAAAATTAGTTAAACAGTTTAACAATAATTTAACCAGTTGAAACCGGACAGGAAAAAGGAGGGCTTGAACTTGGGCCGCATTCTCACAGTGCTTATCCTCATAGCTTCTTTGCTCGTACCACCTTTTGCCTGGGCCAAAGAGCCGGCCACGCCCGAGCTGACCCTGAACCAGGCGGTAGCCCTGGCCCTGGCGCACAGCGAATCGGTGAAAAAGGCGGAAAAAGAAATCGATCGTACCTATGAGTGGCGTGAGGAAAGGGCTGACCAGCTCGACTACGTGCCCACGGCGCCCCCGGGCAACCCGAAGGTGGAAATAGCCTGGAGCAACCTCCTGGCCGCCGACCTGACCTGGCGCATGGCCAAGAAAAGTTTAACCGCCGAGCAGGACAAGGTGGCCCTGGACGCGTGCAAAAAGTACTGGGATGTATTGAAGGCGCAGGAAAAGGTGCGGGCGGCGGAAGAAGGATTGAAAAAAGCCGACTGGGAGCTGCGCAGGGCGCGGGCCAATTTCCAGGTGGGGATGATCCCGCAGGCCGACCTGGTGGCGGCGGAAGCCGGGCTGGCCCGGGCTAAAGCAGCCCTGGAAGCGGCGAAAAACGATCTCGACAACGCCTATGCCTCTTTCAACCGGCTGGTGGGCCTGTGGCCCCAGGACCGTCCGGTGCTGGTGGACGGGGTGAATTTCGCCCCCCTGGAGGTGCCCGATGTAAATGTGGAGGTGGGCCGGATTGTGGCGGAAAGCCCCACCGTCTGGCTGGCCAACGAGAAGGTGACGCTGCAGAAATACTATGAAGACATGATGTTCTATACCGGTGAGTACCGGCCCTACCAGGTAAGAAAAATAGAAGTCGAGCAGGCCGAGCTGGAAGCCGCAAGCACCAGGAAAATGATGGAGGAGATAACCCGGTCCCTTTACTACAATGCCAAAAGCCTGGAAGAATCCTACCAGGCCCTGCAGGAGGGGGTAAAAACCGCCGAGGAAAACCTGCGGGTGACGAAGGTGAAATACGATGTGGGTATGGCCACCCGGGCCGAGGTGGCGGCCGCCGAAGCGGCCCTGGCGGAGGCGAAACAAAAGGCGCTGGAGATAGCCTGCCAGCACGCCTACCTCAAGCTGGCCTTTGAAAAGCCCTGGGCCTACATCAGCCTGGCCGTCGCCGGCGGCGGTGCGGGCGGCAGCGGTGCTTCGGGAAATGCTCAGGGTTAGCGCGGCAGTGATGAAAAACCCCTGTCCACCAAAAGGGCAGGGGTTTATAACTTGGGGTACGGTTGTGGGTGAACCGGCGAACCATGACCGTATGGCGGAACAGCATTGCTACAGGTATTCCTCTTTTCCCCGCTTCACGGCTCGCAGATGAAGGCTGACTTGCGGCCGGGCCCGTAGCGGTAGACCAGGAAAGGTAAAGACCCGTTCAATGCGCAGCCTCTCCATTTTTCTGTTGACAAGGTCTTCCTTGTGTCCATATACTTAACTTGGTGAACTTTTTGCGGCGTTAATTTTTTCGACGGGAAGGTGACGGGGGTGAGCGATCAAAAATTATCCGCCTGGCTGGACAGGCTGGAAGAGGTGTTCAACCAGGTGGCCAGGCGGCTTCATGCCGAGCTGGATCACCACCTGATGGAGGGCCTGACCGGGAGCCAGTTTATTGTGCTCATGCGCATCTTCCGGCGTGGGCGCATGAGTGTGTCCGAGGTGGCCGGGGATATGAGGGTATCACTGAGTGCCATCACCGCGCTGGTGGACAGACTGCACCGGGCGGGTTTTGTGGAGCGCCGCCGGGATGATGATGACCGCCGTGTGGTGTGGCTTGAACTGACGCCCAAAGGGGAGGAGGTCGTGCGTTCCTGCCTGGCCACCAGAAGGCGGGTGATGGAAAAATATTTGGGCCAGCTTCCGGAAGAAGATGTGAAGCAACTGGTACGAATCTACGAGAAATTGCTGTCCATTTTGATACGGGAGGGGGCGGGAGGCGCCGGGGGAAGGTCCGGCCACAGCAGGGGTACGGAGCTGGAAGCTTCTTCCGGGGACGGCAGCAATGCCCCCAAAGCGGAGTAATTGGGGCAAAAGAAACGGACGATCAATCCCGGAAAGTTGGGGGGATGCCCGTATGAGAGGGGGTCTCCCGACTGCCGGCTATGGTTGAGAGTATTTACCTGGGGAGAGTGAAGAGGAATGCGTGTAGGAAAAATTGCCCTGGCGGCTTTAATGCTGGCCTTGGTCCTGGCGGCCGCCGGATGCGGGAAAAAGCAGGCAGCCGCCCCGGCTGATGCGGGTCCCACGGTGGTCAGTACGGCCAAAGCAGCCATGGGACTGCTGGACAACCGGGCGGTTGTGAGCGGCAAACTGGATGCCGTTCAAACTGCCAGCATCGTATCCAAAGTGCCCGGCAAGGTGGCCAAAGTGCACGTGGATGTTGGGGACCGGGTTAGCGCCGGGCAGGTGCTGGTTACCCTGGAGAACAAAGACCTGGCCGACCGGGTGACCCAGGCGCAGGCTGCTGTAGCTCAGGCCGAAGCGGCTCTGGCCCAGGCGGAAGCGGGGTTAAAGTCGGCCCGGTCAGCCCTGGAGAACGCCCGGGACAACTTTGCCGTGGCCGAAGCCAATTACAACCGGGCTAAAGAACTCCTGGCCGCCGGGGCCATTTCCCCGGCCGTTTTTGAGAGCCAGTACGAGCTTCCCTACAAGCAGGCCAGGCAGGCAGTTGAGGGCACTGTCCCTGCGCAGGTGGAACAGGCTCAGGCAATGGTTAAAGTGCAGCAGGCGGCATTGTCCAGCGCCCGGGCGCAGCTGGCCCTGGCCCGGTCGAGCTATGAGGATAGTTTCATCAGGGCGCCCTTTACCGGCGTGGTTACCGCCCGGAACGTGAATCCCGGGGAGATGGCGTCCACCATGCCTGTAATTTCCATGGCCAACATCGACCGGGTGGTGGTCAAGGCCACCGTCGGCGAGGATCACATCAATCAGTTGAAGCAGGGGGAAAAAGTACAGGTGAAGATCGGCGCCGTATCGGCCCAGCCCTTTACCGGCGTGATCACCAGTATCGCCCCGGCGGCCGATCCGGTGACAAAAGCGTTCCCCGTAAAGGTGGAGATTGACAACCCCAAACACCTCTTAAAACCGGGTATGTTTGCCGAGGTGCAGCTGCCCTCGAGCGGGCAAAAGCAATTGCTGATCCCCCGGGAGGCTCTGGTAAAGGACGGGGAGCGGGATTTCGTCTGGGTGGTTAAAGATGGCAAAGTCCAGCGCCGCGAGATCAAGGCGGGAGAATCGGACGGCAGGTACATTGCCGTTATTTCCGGCCTGGAGGCGGGGGAAGAGGTGGTCACTGCCGGCCAGGAGAGCCTGCAGGATGGAGCCAGGGTGACGGTCAAGAACTGACGGGGGCCGGCTCCGCCGTCACGGGCGCGGCCCCCGTCACCGGCGACGCCCGTGCCCCGGCGAAATAAACGGGGCCAACCGGAAATACACGGTTCCAAAGGCGCCGGTCATCCCCGTGCTAAAGGCGAATTTTTTAATTCTCGCCGTGCTTTCGCAGGAGGTTTATTGAATGAAAATTACCGATGTATCCATCCAGCGCCCCATGCTGGTGGCCGTGCTGGTAACCGTACTGCTGATCCTGGGCGGCGTTTCTTTAAGCCGCCTGGCCATTGACCTGTGGCCCGAAATGAACCTGCCCGTGGCCGCGGTGGTCACCGAATATCCTGGGGCGGGGCCGGAGGAAGTGGAGCAGCAGGTCACCCGGCCCCTGGAGTCCATCCTGGCCACGGTGGGCAACCTGGATACCATCCGGTCCACCAGCAGCATGGGTACTTCCACCATTATCCTCATGTTTGACTGGGGCACGGACATGAACTACGCCGCCCTGCAGATCCGGGAAAAGGTGGATATCATCCGGCAGTACCTGCCGTCGGGGGTCAAGACACCCATGACTTTCAAGATGGACCCCAACATGATGCCCATCATGCAGCTGGCACTGTCCTCTGAAGATTCCCGGCGGTTGAAACAGCTTACCGATGATGTAATTCAACCCCGGCTGGAGCGGGTCGGCGGCGTGGCCAGCGTCTGGTCGGCCGGCGGGTTGGAGCGGGAGATCCGGGTGCTGGTGGACCCGGAGCGGCTGGCCGGGTACGGTCTGACCTTAAACGGCCTGACCCAGGCCCTTTCGGCGGAAAACCTGAATGTTTCCGGGGGCACCGTGCAGGAAGGCACGAAAGATCTGCTGGTGCGGGTGACCGGGGAGTTCCGGGATCTGGACCAGGTGCGCCGGGTGGTGGTGGGTGCTCCGGGAGGGCACCCGGTGCACCTGGGGGATGTGGCCCGGGTGGAGGACGGGCACAAAAAGATCACCCAGTTCAGCCGGGTGGACGGCAAGCCCGGCCTGTCGGTATATATCCAGAAACAGAGCGGCGCCAATACGGTCCAGGTGGCCCGGGCGGTGCACAAAGCCCTGGATGAATTGAAGAAGGAGCTGCCCGGGGTCCGCTTTGACGTGGTCATGGACCAGTCGGAATTCATTGAGCGGAGCATCAACCACGTGGTGAAGGAAATCCTGGTGGGCGGCTTCCTGGCCATGCTGGTGATGTGGATTTTCCTGCGCAACCTGCGCAGCACCCTGATCATCTCCACGTCCATTCCCATTTCCATCATCGGCACCTTTGTGCTCATTTACTTTAACGATATGACCCTCAACCTGATCACCATGGGCGGCCTGGCCCTGGGGGTCGGCCTGATCGTGGACGACGCCATCGTGGTGCTGGAGAACATCTACCGCCACCGCCAGCTGGGTTACGGCCTGGTGGAGGCCGCCCGGGTGGGTACCGGCGAGGTGGGCGGGGCGGTCATTGCTTCCACCCTGACCACCATGGCCGTCTTCCTGCCCGTGGTTTTTGTGAAGGGCCTGGCGGCCCAGCTGTTTACTCCCCTGGCTTTGACGGTATCCTTTGCCATTTTTACCTCCCTGGTGGTAGCCCTCACCCTGGTGCCCCTGATGGCCAGCCGCTGGCTCCACCTTGAGGAGGAGCCAGCGGTGCCGGTACCGGAAGGGAGCGCTTCGCCGGGCAGTGCCGCCTCCGGCCTGCGGGGCTGGCGGAAGCTCTACAAACTGTCGGAGCGCTGGTTCAACAATTTAAATGACGCCTACCGCCGGTTACTGGAGTGGGCGTTGAACCACCGGCGGCGGGTAATCATCATCGTGTCGGCGCTCTTTGTCCTGAGCCTGGCGGCCTTTCCCCTGGTGGGCTTCGAGTTCATGCCCTCCATGGACCAGGGGCAGGTAAACATTACCGTGGAAATGCCCCGGGGAACCTCCCTGGAGGAGACCAACCGGGTGGCCACGCGCATAGAGAAAATGGTGCAGGACCCCTGGGTGGAGAGCGTGTTTACCGGTGTGGGCTTTACCGGCATGCAGGGCATGTGGGGCGAGAGCAATACCGATGTGGCCCAGATTATCCTCCAGCTGGTGGATAAGTCCCGGCGCAGTGTGACCGCCGATGAGGTGGCGGAAATACTGCGCCAGAGGTTTAAAGATATTCCCGGCGCCAAAATCAAGGTGAGCGCCATGGAAGATCAGAGCGGGATGATGGGCGGCACCGCCCCGGTGCAGATCCAGGTGCGGGGCGATGATATGGCCACCCTCACCCGTCTGGGCGACCGGGTGGCGGAGGTGGTGCGCCGCGTCCCCGGCACCCGGGAGGTGACCAGCAGCCTCCAGGAGGGCCGCCCCGAGGTGCAGGTGCTGGTTCACCGGGACCGGGCGGCAGCCTGCGGGCTTTCCCCGGCCGAGGTGGCCTCCACCGTGCGCACGGCCGTTGAAGGCACTGTGGCCACCCGCTACCGCACCGGCGGGGAAGAGGTGGACATCCGGGTGCAGCTTCGCGATGGTGAGGTCACCCGCCTGCCCGATTTATCAACCCTGACCATTTTATCCCCCACCGGTGCGTCCGTACCTTTAAGCCAGGTGGCGGAAATAGTGGAAACCCGGGGGCCCCACGCCATTGACCGGCAGGACCAGACCCGGGTGGTAACCGTTACCGCCCAGCTGGCGGGGCGGGACCTGGGCAGTGTGATCAAGGATATCCAGGCCGGGTTGAAAGGCCTCTCCCTGCCTCCGGGATACACCGTGGAATTCGGCGGTGAGCAGGAACAGATGGCCGAAACCTTCGGCGACCTGAGCCTGGCCCTGGTGCTGGCGGTGGTCCTGGTCTACCTGGTGATGGTGGCCCAGTTTGAGTCAGTGTTGTACCCCTTCATCATCATGTTTTCCGTGCCCGTAACCATGGTGGGGGTTACCTTCAGCCTGCTGGTTACCGGGCGTACCTTTTCCGTGCCTGCCTTCATCGGCCTGATCATGCTGGTGGGCATAGTGGTGAAAAACGCCATAGTTTTTGTGGATTACGTCAACATCCTGCGCCGGCGGGGCCTGGAGCGCCGGGAGGCCATTTTGAAGGCCGGTCCCACCCGCCTGCGCCCCATCCTGATGACGGCGCTCACGGCCATCCTGGCCATGCTGCCCATGGCCCTGGGCATCGGCGAGGGCTCCGAGGGGCAGGCGCCCATGGCCACGGTGGTGGCCGGCGGGCTGGCTTTTTCGACCGTGATCACCCTGGTGCTGGTACCCGTGATTTACACCATCCTGGACGACTGGAAGGAGCGCTGGCAGGCCCGGTGGGCCGGGAGACGGACCGCCCGCCTGGAGGCTGTAAATGGAGGTTAGAGGTTGGAGGTCGGAAGTGGGAAATAAGTTGGAGGCCGGAATCCAGAGAGAGAGAAGGGAGAGTGCGGGATGAGAAACAAAAAGGCTATGCTGGCCGTGGCCGCGGTGATGGTGGCCGTCCTTGCCGCCATATCCTTTTACTACTGGCATATGAACCGCTACTACGTTACTACCGAAGATGCCCGTATCGACGGGGATATTTACCGGGTGAGTCCCCAGGTGTCCGGTAAACTGCTGGAGATAAACGTGGAAGAGGGGCAGGCGGTCAGAGCGGGGGATATCGTTGCCCGCCTGGACGACACCACCCTCCCCCCGGGGGCCAACATTGACCTTGCGGTGGTGCGGTCACCCGTAAGCGGCGTGGTGGTTAAAAAGGTGGCCCATGTGGGTGAAATTGCCGCCCCGGGACAGCCCGTTATCATGGTTGTGGATCCGTCAGCCCTCTATATCACCGCCAATATCGAGGAGACCGACCTGAAAAAGGTGCGTCCGGGTCAGAAGGTGGACATCACCCTGGATGTCCTGCCGGGGCACAAATTCACGGGCTATGTGGCACGCATAGGGCGGGCCTCCCTTTCCACCTTCTCCCTGCTGCCCGCCAACACCGGCGGAAGCTTTACCAAAGTGGTGCAGCGGGTGCCCGTGAAGATCGTATTTGACGAGTATCCCGAAAATTATGTGGAAGTAGGCACCAATGCCCGGGTGAAGATTCATATCCGGTGACCGGGCGGGGGGTTGTATGATCATGTCCAAGGCTAAACCGGCCGTTTCTGAAGGAAACGGGTTTCCCTGGCGGGAATTGTTCATCCTGGTCATCGGTCCCTTTATGGCCATACTGGACGGGAGCATCGTCAACGTGGCCGTACCCAAGCTGATGGCCGTTTTTGGCGTGGGCACGGATAAAGTGCAGTGGGTTTTAACCGCCTACCTGCTCACCTCCGGGGTCGTCATTCCGGTCAGCGGGTATTTGGGGGACGTCCTGGGGTACAGGCGCATGTACATCCTGTCCCTGGCGGCTTTTACCCTCGGTTCCCTTTTCTGCGGCCTGTCGTGGAGCAACACTTCCCTGGTGGTGGCCAGGGTATGCCAGGCCGTGGGGGGCGGGATGCTCGTCCCCATCAGCATGGGCATGCTTTTTAAAGTCGTTCCCCGGGGAAAGATGGGTATGGCCATGGGTATCTGGGGGATATCGGCCATGATGGCCCCCACCATCGGCCCCACCCTGGGCGGCTACCTGGTGGATGAACTTTCCTGGCACATGATCTTTTTAATCAACCTGCCGGTTGGTTTGCTGGGTATGTTCCTTGCCGCCGTTTTTTTGAAGGAAACCCCCTTGCTGAAAGCCAGGTTCGACCTGGTGGGTTGTCTTTTGTGCGGGGCCGGCTGCTTTGCCGTCCTGCTGGCTTTAAGCGAAGGGCAGGACAAGGGGTGGACTTCCCAGTATATCGTTACCCTCCTGGCGGCGGCCTTCTTCTTCCTGCTCCTGTTCGTGCTCTGGGAACTGCAGGAAGAACAACCCATGCTGGACGTCCGGCTGCTGGCGAATCCCGTGTTTGCAGCCAGCCTTTTAACCACGGCCGTGGTGACTATCGGCCTTTTCGGCGGGCTTTTCCTGGTCCCCATTTTTACCCAGAACCTGCTGGGTTTAACACCCATGCAGACGGGTTTGCTCATTATGCCTTCAGCACTGGCCAGCGGCCTGATGATGCCCATCAGCGGCCGGTTGTACGATAAAATTGGGGCGAAGCCGCTGGCCCTGGTGGGGCTGTCGGTGGTTGCCTATACCACGTGGGAACTTCATAAAATAAACCTGGACATTTCCACACACTGGCTGCAGATGATGATGGTGTACCGGTCTCTCGGTATGGGGCTGGCCATGATGCCCATCGGCACGGCGGGTATGGAGGCCGTTGAGGCCAGGCTTTCCGGGCGGGCGTCGGCTTTTAACAACCTGGTGCGCCAGGTTTCGGCTTCCCTGGGCATCGCCTTTCTCACTTACGTTATGACAAAGCGCCAGGCCTACCACTTCAGCTGGCTGGCCGACGGTTTTTCCTGGACTTCCCCGGTGGCTTATGGAGCCCTCCAGCAGGTCAAGCAGGCCCTGGCCCTGTCCGGGGATAGCGCCCTGGCCGTCATCAGCCTGGCCGCCCAGCGGCAGGCCATGGCCAGCGCCATTGCCGATACCTTCATTGTCAGTGCCGTGATGGTGGCCGTGGCCATACCACTTTCGCTGTTTCTGGGAAAGAAGGGGAAGGATGCCAGGGGTGGATAGGGTTGCTTGACGGTAGGGCTAACGGGTAGTATTATAAGGTAGGAGGTGAAGGGTATGAAAACTGTAAAGTTATCGATTACCCTGCCCAAGGATCTTGTTGACCAGATGAAAAACCTCACTACAAATATAAGTTCCTTTATTGCTGCCGGAATGAGGGAATATGTTTCCCGTGAACAAAGCCGGCGGGCGATTAAAGAAAGCGCCGGTGCCTGGTCCGATGAAAACCACCCTGAACTGCAAACTGTTGTAGATGTAGAAAAATATGTACGTGAGGTTAGATCAACATGGCGGCGTGCAGAACATTAGGCTGCCTGCTGGATACCAGCGCGGTGATTTTACACCTGCGCAACTTTCCCGGGATGAAAGAACTTTTGCTCGAACTGCTCGATGCCCGGGGGCAGCTTGCCGTTTCAACGGTTACCCTGGTTGAAGTCTGGCAAGGAGTAAAGGCGGGGGAAGAAGGCAAAACCCGCCGCTTTTTTGAAGGAGTATCAGTAATCCCTCTAGATGCCGAACTGGCGGAAAAAGCGGGTGAACTGGCCCGGTCCTTGCGGGAAAATGGTTTTACCATTGAACTGGCCGATATTATTATTGCCGCAGCGGCGTTGGCAGCAAAAGTACCGGTTTTAACGACCAACCGGCGCCATTTTTCATTTGTTGACGGCCTCGAAGTGCTGGAAATTAAATCACTACTGGGCTGTCGCTAACGTTTATTGCCAGAAGGAGAGTTCTCGCCCATGCAAATCAACCTCTTGGGTGCACGGGTTGATGCGGTCGATCTGGCCGGAGCGGTGGAGAAAGTGGCTGCCTTTATTGCCACGGGACGCCCTCACCAGGTAATTACCTTAAACCCGGAAATTTTGTACCGTGCCCAGCAGGAGCCGGAACTGCTGGCCTTAATTAACCAGGCCGACCTGGTTACCGCCGACGGCATCGGCATCGTCTGGGCGGCAGGGGTGGCCGGCACCCCCGTGCCCGGGCGGGTGACGGGCATCGACCTCATGCTGGCGCTGGTGGAAAGGGCCGCCCGGGAAGGCTGGCGCGTCTTTTTGCTGGGGGCGGCGCCGGGGGTGGCGGAGGAGGCCGCCCGCCGGCTGCAGGAAAAACACCCGGGGCTTGTGGTGGCCGGCACGCAGCACGGCTACTTCAGGCCGGCTGAAGAGGGACCCGCGGGGGGAGCGGTGGGTACGTCGCCCGCTCATACGCCGGGTAACTCTCCGAACAACAGCACTGGTGGCCTGCCCGAGAACCCAAAGGTCCCAACCGAATGGGACGTGGTGCAACAAGTCCGGAGTGCAAAGCCAGACCTGCTTTTTGTAGCCCTTGGGGCCCCAAAACAGGAAAAATTCATCGCCCGGCACAAGGAGGTCCTGGGTGTGCCTG
Source organism: Desulfofundulus salinus (assembly GCF_003627965.1). Taxonomy (NCBI): domain Bacteria; kingdom Bacillati; phylum Bacillota; class Clostridia; order Eubacteriales; family Peptococcaceae; genus Desulfofundulus; species Desulfofundulus salinus. The sequence continues at coordinate 172,450 of NZ_RBWE01000001.1, forward strand.
TGGCCATGGGCGTCGGAGGCAGTTTTGACGTGATTGCCGGCCGGGTGGCCAGAGCTCCAGTGTGGATGCAGCGCCTCCACCTGGAATGGCTGGGCCGGCTGCTCCGGGAACCGCGCCGCTGGCGCCGCATGCTGGTGTTGCCCCGCTTTGCCTGGCTGGCCTGGCGGAAAGCGCGGTTGGGGAAATGATTAAGGCTCACCGGAGCGAGCGAGAGCCAGAACAGGGTAGTTGGAAAGTGGGGATAACTCAGGCAGGAAAGAGAAAGCTTTTGTCGAACCTTAAATTAATTATGGCCATTGGAGGGATTCAAATGGGAAAAAAATGGCCTGCCGTGGTGGCAGCCGTGTTATTGTGCGGGCTGCTCGCGGTTGGGGGGTATGCCCGCCTGGCCGGGGCGGCGGTCGGCGGGGAACCGGGTTCTGACGCCGACCCCCTGGTAAGCAAGAGCTTCGTGGAGGAATATGTGGCCAAATATGTACGCGAAGCCCTGGGAGAAAGGCAGGGCGGCGGGGACTTCCAGTGGCGGGTGGCCACCGTACCTGCCGGGCAGGAGTTTACCGGCGGTGCGGGAATGGAATTTATCCTGCGTTCCGGTAAGGCAGTGGCCGTGGATCCCACGGGCAGCGGGATACCGGATGTTACCTCCGGCACCAATCTGACCGCCGGGAAGGCGGTGGCTCCCAACCACCTGTACATCATTCCCAGGGCCGACGGCCGGGGCTTGCGTGCCCAGACCAGCGTGATTATCATGTACCGGGGTGCGGCCGGCAAATAGGCCGGCCTTTATCACCCGGCTGGAAAAAAGCGGGGTGTTGGTATGGTTAGACGCAGGCGGAGGTGGAGACCAAAGCCCCTGTTCCTGCTTTTATTAATGCTTTGTCTGGCGGGGGGAGGCTATTTGCTCGCAGGCCACCTTGGCTTGGGCTGGCCGGAATTGCCTGCCGGTCCCGAGAACAATGAGGCGCAGGCCAGTCAGCCCCCGGAGTCCTTTACCGTGCTGCTCCTGGGTACCGATGCCCGGCCCGGGGAAAAGGTGGGGCGAACCGACAGTATTATTGTGGCCAACGTGGATGGCGAGAAAAAGCGCATTGCCCTGTTGTCCATACCCCGGGATACCCGGGTGGAGATCCCCGGCCACGGGACGGATAAAATCAATGCTGCCGCCGTTTACGGCGGGCCGGCGCTGACCTGCGAGACCGTCTCCAACCTCATCGGGATGCCCGTGCAGTATTACGCCCTGGCCCGCTGGGAAGGGTTCAAGAACATCGTGGACGTCCTGGGCGGCGTGACCATCGACGTGGAAAGGAACATGTATCACTACGATAGTTCCGACGGGCGTGAGTACGCCATCAACCTGCGCAAGGGGGTACAGCGCCTGGATGGCGACAAGGCCCTGCAGTATGTCCGTTTCCGGGGGGACGCCCTGGGGGACATCGGCCGCACGGAAAGGCAGCTGAAATTCTTAAAGGCCCTGGCCGCGGAAGTGATGAAACCGTCCACCCTGGTGAAACTGCCCCGCCTGGTGCCGGAAATAAATAAGAGCGTGGAAACAAACATGGGCTTCAAGCAGATGCTGGCCCTGGCCCAGGCGGCCCGGTATTTCGACCAGGCCGAGATCGTCACCCAGACCCTGCCCGGGCGGTTTTTGGATTTAAGGGGCGTCAGCTACTGGTATGTGGACCCGGCGCAGGCCCATGAGGTGGCCCTGGCCCTCTTTGAAGAGGGGCGGGTGACCCAGGTGGTACAGGGGTCCACGGTCAGCGAGGGGGGGCCTTCTTCCAGCCCGCCCGCGCGCAGGACGGAGACGGGCCAGCTTGCTGCCGGTGAGCCGGCAGTCACCCGGTCCGCATCGCCTGCGCCGGCTGTGCCGCCGGTTCCTCCTGCACCGGAGGCGAATACTCCGGATGGCGAGCCGCAGCCCGGGGATGGTTCCATCGGCGATACGCCTGGGGGCAGCATGCCGGGGCAGGATAACGCCCCGCCTCCCGCCGGCCATACGGGCAACGGTGGAGAGACCGGTGACGGCAGCTCTTCTCCGCCTGCGGCGCGAACAAAAACGGGTGAAAAACAAAAGGTGCTTGTCCCAAATAACGGAAAACAGAGCGGTGATAGCGGCGCGGTCATGGAAATTATCCCCATTCCCAACGGAAGTGCCAGTTAGTGGTAAAAATTCAGTAAAACGTTATGAGGAGGATGCGGCGCTGTCGGCGCGTGACAGCGCCGCATCCAACCTGGTTCACTGAATATTTACCCGTGAAGGTTTCCGTGCGCCTCCTGTAGCACCACTTGCAGTGCCCGCAGGAGGCTTGTAACTTAAGGGCCCCCTCCGGGGAACATTTTGTCTATGCTGGAGGTCTGTTATATTATGAGACAACGCTGGTACCCCCTGTTGCTGGTGTTTCTGTTGCTGGCGGGTGTGATCGCAGCCGGCGCGGCCGCCTGGCAGCGCTACCGGGTGGAGGCCGGTTTTCGCAGCGTGGAAGTGGCCATGCCCTACGAGGATCTGAACGCCCTGGCCCGGCTGTCGGGACGGGATACCCTGGAAGTGATGCGCCTTTTCCGGGAACAGGGGCTGACCACCGTGCTCTTTAAAGAGCCCACGGCGGACGAGCTGCGTCGTGCGGGGGAAATAGCGGTAATGACCGGCCAGGAACTGCAGTTAATGTCGCCCCCCTGGCTGGGACAGCTGCGGACCGGGGGTGGAATAGCCACCCGGGATACCTACCTGGTCACCTCCCGGGAGGAAACCTTCCGGCGCCTGCTGGTCCAGCTGGAAGCCAGGATCCCGGGAGCGCGGGGTTACCGGCCGGCGCCGGGGGTTTACGTGGTGCGCACTTCTGCCGACCCCGGCCTGTTGTCACAGCTGGGCCTGGGTTTTCCGGACGGTCCCCTGCAGGACAGCGCCCGGGCCGGGTTGCTGGCCATGGTCCAGGTGCGCAGCTGGTCCGGGGCCACCGCCAGGGGGATTGAACAGGCCCTGGCGCCCTTAAAGGAGATCCCCAACCTCTCAGCCCTGGCCTTTAACGACGACACCCTGCCCGGCTACCCGCAGAAACTGCGGGCGCTGGCCCAGGTGGTGGACCAGCTGGGGGTTCCTGTGGCCCAGATTGAATTTTACCCCCAGAAAGGCCTTGATAAGCTGGGGGTGCTGCTGGACAAGGATGTGGTGCGCCTGCACAGCATTTCCCCCAGGGACATGGGTCGCTACACCCCGGCCGAAGCACTGGAACGCTACAGGCTGGCTGCCGCCGAACGCAACATGCGGGTACTGCTGGTGCGGCCCTTCCCGGGGGCGGGAGTCCGGGACGTGCTCCAGGAAAACCTCGATTATATAAGCAGCCTGAAAGAGAGTTTGCAGCGGGAAGGCCTGGTGGTGGGGCAGGCTTCCACCCTGCCGGCCCTGCCCGTCTCCCGCGCCAATCTCTTCGTCATGGGCCTGGGGGTTATTGCCGGCGGCCTTTTGCTCGCCGGGCGCCTGGGTTTACGCCGGGGGGAACTGTGGTTGCTGCTCCTGGCGGTGGCGGCCTGGGCAGGAATATTATTTGTGGCTCCGTCCCCGGCGCGCAAGCTCATGGCCCTGGCGGCGGTGATCATTTTCCCCAGTTTGGCTCTAATTACCAACGTGTGCGCCCGGGGTGCCCCCGCCCTGGAAAGTGCGGGCATGCTTTTGCGCACCACCCTGGCTTCCCTGCTGGGTGCACTTTTTACCGTGGGCTTTTTGGCGGATGCCGGGTTCATGCTCAAGCTGGACCAGTTTAGCGGGGTTAAGCTGGCCCACCTGGCGCCTCTGGTGCTGGTGGCCGGGGTGTTTTTCTTCCTGTCCGGCCCTGCAGAACCCTTTGGAAAGCGCCTGGAGAGGACGTTGAACCAGCCGGTGCTGGTCAAGTGGGCCGCCCTCGCCGCATTGCTCCTGGCGGTTCTGGCCGTTTACCTCGTGCGTACGGGCAACGAAGGGCAAATGGCCACCTCCGCCCTGGAGCTGAAGTTCCGGGGATTCCTGGATGCCGTCCTGGGGGTGCGCCCGAGAACCAAGGAATTTTTGCTCGGTCACCCCGCTTTGATGCTGCTCTTCTACACCGGCTACCGGGACAACCGCTTCCTGCCCCTGCTGTTGCTGGGGACTATTGGCCAGGTTTCCCTGGTGAACACCTTTGCCCATATCCACACGCCGCTTCTGGTTTCCCTGATGCGGCTGGTCAACGGCCTGTGGCTGGGGATCCTGGTGGGCCTGGCGCTCATCCTGGTGGTGAACCTGGCCCAGCACTGGTGGCGCAGGTTCTCCCCGGGGGATAGTCAGTGACCCCGGTTGGATGCGGCCCAGCACTCACCCAAATATGATTCTGTTCCCGGAGTTACAGGTTTAATTGACACATCAGGTTTCGGGAAGAGCCAGTAATCCCAGTGAGTGCTGGGTCCTCGTTCACTCCGATGCTTCGCGCCGACAGCACCGCATCCTTGTCATAACGGTTTTTCATATACTTCCAGCAGAATAACTCGGGTGAAAACGGGGGTGTAGTTATGGCGGCTGGTGAAGGGCCGGTGGTGGCCATTTCCGGTTATTACGGTTTCGACAACCTGGGGGATGAGGCGGTCCTCTACAGCCTGCTGGAGGCCCTGCGGGAGGTGTGTCCCACCGTCCGCCCGGTGGTCCTTTCCCATGCCCCTGAAAGAACCAGTGCCCTTTACGGCGTAGAGGCGGTAAACCGCTGGCGGGTAGGGGAAGTCTACCGCGCCCTCACCAGAGCCGATTTGCTGCTCAGCGGCGGGGGTAGCCTGTTGCAGGATGTCACCGGCCTCAAAAGCCTGGTTTACTACCTGGGGGTGGTCTGGCTGGCCCGGCGCCTGGGCAAGCCTGTGGTTTTCTACGCCCAGGGCATCGGCCCCGTAAAAAGCAAAACCGGCCGGCTGTTGATGCGCCTGGTGGCCAACGATGTACAGCTCATCACCGTGCGGGACGAAAATTCCGCCCGGGACCTGGCGGAAATGGGGGTAACCCGGCCCCCGGTGGAGGTTACCGCCGACCCGGTGCTGGGTCTGGACCCGGCCCGGGCGGATAGGGAGAAAGGGATGGAGATCCTGGAAAGGATGGGTATTCTCGAACCACCGGTTAGCAGTGATCAGGGAGACAAACTTCCCGATCAGGGGGATAACTCCCGCCCTTTGGATAAGGGAGGAACGGTTCCCGGTGAAGGAGGAGCTGTTTACGGGACCCCCGCACCTGTGGTGGGAGTATCGGTGCGGGAATGGCCCGGTTTTGGGGAGAAACAGCAACGGGACCTGGCCCGGGTGTGCGACGACCTCTGCCGCCGGGGCTACCGGGTGCTTTTCATCCCCCTGCAATACCCCGAAGATCTGACCGTGAGCCGGCAGGTGGCCGCCATGATGCGGGAACGGGCAGCCGTTTTGGACCGGGGGCTGACCGTTGGTGAGGCAGTTTCCCTGGTTGCCTGCCTGGAGCTGCTCATCGGCATGCGGCTGCACTCCCTGATCCTGGCGGCGGTGATGGGTGTACTGCCGGTGGGAATAAGCTACGACCCGAAGATTGACCGTTTCCTGGAACAGCTGGGGCTGCAGCCTGCGGGGCAGGCAGCCGGCCTGGAGTACGGCGCTTTGAGCCGGGCAGTGGAAGGGGTACTGGCCGATCCTGCCGGGTTCAGGGCCAGTCTGGCCCGGATGGTCGGCCCCTTAAGGGAACGTGCCCGGGCTACCGCCCGGCTGGCCGGCGCATTAATGGAAGTTGGAGGTCGGAAGTCGGAAGTTAGAACAATTGATTAGTTAAATTCGCCCCGGGCGAAAAATTTTTTGCCCCTTCGCCCTGGAAAAATTACGAAGGCGAGGCACTGTTTATCTGGGGAGGTAATTCTGTTGCGTAGTGTGAAAAAATTAGTCGCCCTCCTGCTGGGGGGGACCTTTCTATGGGGCTGCACGGCTGCCTTTGCCGTTCTACCGGCCGGGGCGGATAGTGCCGCCGCCGGTTCCCAGGCCGTACAGGCCACGGTCGTGGGCAGGCCGGCACCGCAACCCCTGGTTGCCAGGCCGCCTGCCGGCCAGATCCAGATCCTGGCCCCGGGCGTCCGCTATTACCCCATTTCCGGCCGCACCTGGCAGGGTGAACCCCTGAAGGGGCATGTGGTGGAGGTAGACCCCGGCCAGGCCCTGCTGGAGGTGCGGGTGGCAGTGGCCGGTGACGCCCTGGGCAATAAGGAAACTTTGAGCCAGCTGGCCGCCCGTCACGGGGCGGTGGCCGCCGTAAACGGGGGATTCTTTGATCCCTCCCGGGGACACCCCATCGGCAGCCTGGTCCAGGACGGCCAGCTCCTGGCCACCTCCGAGATTTTGCGCACCTCCATTGGTATCACCGGGCGCAACCAGGTCCAGTTTGGTTACTTTGCGCCCCGGGTGAGTGTACGTTTTGGCTCGTCCGGGCCCCTTGCGGTGGCGCGGGTCAATACTTCTCCCGCACCCGGGGGCATTACCCTTTATACCCCGGCCTGGGGTGAGCGCGCCGGTTCCGCCGGTGACGGTATTGATGTGGTGGTGCGCCCGGAGACGGAAAAAAGCAACCGGTACATAGTTTCGGAAATTGGTTACGGGGGCAGCCCGATTCCCGGGGACGGTTATGTACTTGCTTTCCGGGGTGAGGCGGTTGCAGAAGCTGCGGTGCTGGCCGTGGGTACCCCGGTGATCCTGCAGTTTGACTGGGGACCCGGCTGGGAGGGGTTAAAACACCTGGTTACCGCCGGTCCGTTGCTGGTGGATGAAGGGCAGCCGGTACTGCAGGCGATTATGGAAGGGTTCCGGGGGAGCGTCCTGGAGCCGGCACCCCGCACGGCCATTGGTGTAGACGGCAAGGGCCAGCTCCTGCTGGTGGAGGTGGACGGCCGGCTGAAAGATTGGAGCGCCGGTGTCACCCTGGAGGAACTGGCCTACCTGATGACCGACCTGGGAGCGGTGCGCGCCGCGGCCCTGGACGGGGGCGGTTCCAGCGGCCTGTGGGTTAAGGGCAAGCTGGTCAGCCGGCCATCCGACGGCCGTGAGCGGGGACTGGCCAACGCCATTCTGGTGCTCCGCCAGGTGCCGGTTTACCTGAACGGCAAGCGCCTCTTCTTTGACGTACCTCCGGTGGTGGACAAGGGGCGCACCCTGGTGCCCATGCGGGGGATTTTCGAGGCCCTGGGGGCCACGGTGCACTGGGATGAAAAAACCAAAACCGTAACGGCAGCCCGCGGCGGGCGTACGGTCAGCCTGACCCTGGGTAAGGGTGAGGCGCTGGTCAACGGTAAAACGTTGCCCCTGGACGCCCCGGCCCGGGCGGTGGAAGGACGCACCATGGTTCCCCTGCGGTTTGTGGGCGAGGCTCTGGGGGCTGCAGTAAGCTGGCAAAACGCCCCGCCGGCGGTAATAATTGAGGTAAAGTCAGTTGATCAGCTAAGATAAGTGAAAGGTGAGGATCACCATGACCATAAGGGCAAATAAGTTCCTGGCTGCCGTTCTTGCCATATTCCTGGCCGCCGGTACCCTCCTTCCCCTGCCGGCCCTGGCCCAGGAGGCGGCGGTGGAGGTGGATTACCGGGACGACATTACCGTTAACCATCCTTACTGCGTGGAGCAACTGCCCGGCGGCAACCTGCTCATGACCCGGGTGGGACACCAGTCCCCGGCGGTGGTGGAAATCACCCCGGCCGGGCAGGAGGTGTGGTCTTATCAAGGCGTCCAGGCCGCTTCGGCCCGGCGCCTGGCCAACGGCAATACCCTCATCGCCGATTCCGGTGCGCCGGGCCGCCCCTTTGTGCCCCGGGTAATTGAAGTGAGCCCGGCCGGCAAGGTGGTCTGGGAATACCGGCTGCCTTCCCCGGCCCGGGCACCCCGCTATGCCCAGCGCCTGTCCGGCGGCAACACCCTGATCACCCTGCCCTACCAGATTATCGAGGTAACCCCGGACAAAAGGGTGGTCTGGTCCTACGGCTGGGGCAGGCCGGTGCCGCCCGGCACGCCGGGTCACCTGGCCAACCCGGTGCAGGCCGTCCGGCTGTCCAACGGGCACACCCTGATTGTTGACCAGGGCTTTACCGGGGGGCGGGTACTGGAAATCGACGCTAAAAAGCGGGTGGTCTGGCAGGTGGGTGATGGTACGTATGATCCACCTCCCGCCATACAAAAGGCCGCGCCGGACGCAACGGGGAATAACGAAGATCAAAACGGCAAAACTATCGTTCCCGGCCGGGACGGGGCAACCGCCAGCACTACAGCGGCAACTGAAAAAGTCAGGCTCAAGCGCCCCACGGGTGCTGCTCGCCTGCCCAACGGGAACACGCTCATTGCCGATGCCGGCACTTCCACCCTGCTGGAAGTGGCTCCGGACCGCCAGGTTGTCAATTCCTGGTCCTGGAGAGGTGCGCTGGCCGGCCTGCCCGTGATGAACCAGTGGCTGGTCACTCCCCTGGACCAATCCAGGGTGATCGTACCCCTGACGCTGACCAGTTCCAAATCCCGCGTGCTGGTGGTTTATATGAATAAAGTATTTTCTGGCAAATAGTGTAACCTGCAAAACTCCCGGCCTTATAGCCATAGCGTGAGGTTTCATTGAAGGGCAAATTTTACCTGCAGGATCTTGACACGGACCCACGGACTTTGGAGTATTGACAGTTGCTGTGTTTCAGGTATATTATTATACTTAAAGTAATTAAATAGGAGTTATTAACTTATAGAAATATAAAGTAAACAAGTCTTTGCAGGTCAACTATGGAAGACTTTACGAAAGGCCTTGTTTCTTAATGTATGGGGCTCAATTTGGAGCCAATACGGAATGAAAAATAATAAAGGGGCTGGTCGTAAAGTAAGCCAACACTCACACTTTTATAAAGGGGTGTTGGCTTTTTCTCGTATAACGCCCTGGGAGGTGGTTGTATCTCGTCTCTCCGGTGTTCCCTTAAGACGACCGCCGCCACTCAATCGTCTTTGAATTTTGCGACAGTTTCTTATAAAGGAACCTTTAAAGTTAATGATAAGGTGGGAAAGGGATTGGAACTGACTAAAGGACAAATGGAAGCAGAAATTAGCAATAGTATTATTCGGTTTGAAAAGGAGCATATGGGCCGGGGGCCAACTGAGGCCAAGACCTATATTTTAGATGACATGATAGTGGTTCGTCTAAAAAACGTCCTAACACCAGCCGAGCATCAGCTAGCCAGGACCCAGGAAGGTAAAGGTCTGATTAAACAGATGCGAATCCAGCTATTTGAAAACTCTCGATCTATCCTTGAGGATTTAATTTTAAAGGTAACCGGATGTTCTGTCGTAAGCATTCATTCGGATATCAGTACAGTAACCGGTGAACGAGTAATTGTTTTTATATTGAGTAAGAAGTTGAAAGAGTTATACTCTGGTAACCGATAAAGGTTGCGGGATGCCTGGTAAGCTTTTGCCTGGCGTGGAATTGATAAGGTGGTCACTAGACATAAAAGATGCGGAGGGGAAATGTAAAATGGGAAGTGTAAAGGATTTAGTTGTATTAAAGCAACCCAATGATGTTGAGACTGGCATAGGGCGTTTTATCTTCTCAGATCGTTACTCGATATTTGACTGGGGGGAGATGCCCAATTATATCGAGAATAAGGGTAAAGCTCTTTGTATTTTAGGTGCATACTTTTTCGAGAAACTTGAAGATATAGGAATAAAAACCCATTATCTGGGGGTGGTGAACGACTCTGGCTGTTAACGAATTGATCACTAAGGAAGTTACACCGTTGGGTCTTGTCAATGAGGACGGTAAAATTGAGTTCGGGTTTGATGAGAACCGGGACCTCATATTAGTCGATGTGGTTGGGACACCAGATGAATGCAGGTTTAATTTTCATGGTGTACCTGTAAGTAAGGAAGCTATGAGGATATTTTACCGGAATACTGAGTGGTACACCGAAGTAAGTGAAGCGAGAAAGAAGGATAGATTGAGATGGAAGGAGCTGGTAAATTCTCAGCCACCATCCCTTCCGTCGAAGCTTGAGAAACTAATTTCGTTGCTATATCAGGCATGTGCTAATGAAATAACCCGGAAGGAGTGGTTTGCAACGCCATCTTTAAGAGAAATAGTGTTAGAAATTAAGGGGATTCTTGGACAGTAAACCTCCCCCCGGGACGATTCCAGGTACTTCGTCCTGGGGGTTTCTCATGTCATCGAAGGATCCCCGCCAGAACGCAGGTCTTACGCCCTATTGTGAACCCCCCGGCTGGGTGACGCCCCTTTCATCCCACGGGACAAAGCCCGTGGGTTTTCAGGGGCGATTTTCTATAAATCAGCATTTTTGATCAACACTTCCACATATCCTGTATCAGGATCCATTAACAATCCATGAACCTGAACATCTTGCGGAATTAAGGGATTATTACGAATCTGCATAACGACCTGCCGAACGTTTGTCGCCTCGTCTTCAAATGCGCCGACCCACTTTGCTAGATCACCAACTTCTGCGATAACCTCTTCGCGCACCCCCCGACGGATCATCTCCTGACGCAAAACGTTTATATCCAACCCGGCCATGCCGCAGTCTTTGTGGCCGACAACAATGATTTCCTCGACCCCAAGTAAATAAATGGCCACCACCAGGCTGCGCAGAGCTCCTTCATCAAGAAGGTTACCCGCATTCTTGATGATTTTCGCATCTCCCCTGGATAATCCCAAAGCTGGTTCCAGCATATCGACCAAACGGGTATCCATACAGGTTAATATGGCTAGCCGGCGGTGCGGGTGCTTTGAAACAGAGGGAAGTGGTTTGCTTGTAAATTTGCGGTTAGCCAGCAAAAGATCATCAATCATTGTATAGTCCCTCCTATCTCAATGTTTTGTAACCGTGCTTCAAAAAGCACAGTTTGTCAGCCTTAAATTTAAAATGCTTTTTATAGAAAAACAGCACCACCCCATTCTGGTGGTGCTGGTCTACCCGGCAACTAGCCTGTAAAATGAAGAGACTTTTGTCGGGTCAACCTGACACGTATCGTGAAGCGAACCACCCCAGTACAGCAGGAAGCCGGTTCGCCTTGCAGCATTAATCTCAGTTACTTTAATGAGGCCAATTCTATGCAGTTTGTAAAAATCCTGCTGGCGCATGTAAAAAATCACTTCTCCAGCTTTACTCCCATACGGCGCAGGGTTTGCTGTACCCAACTGATCTGGGCGGGGCCAAAGCGGGCCGGTGCCTCCCCGTCCGTCAACGTTGAAAACCACCAGGGCGTTCACCCACCACTCGGAACTGCCCGGGCCGTCGGAAGCGGCATTTAACGGTTTTAAAGCACGTCGCTACCCCAGCGGGTTACCCCGTTCTGGTCCGGGAAAACTTCCCGCAGAACCAGTTGCACAATGCGCCGGGGGTGGCCGGTATAATCTACCGCTTCTATATCGTGGGACCAGAGAATAGAGATATTATCGTGCCGGCACCGAAAATGCCTCGGCCGGTAACCGTTTTCACGCACGGGCCAGGTCTTGTTGTCCATACCATTGCCACCTTATCGCAAATTTTTTCCGGCAAAAGGGTTGGCCAGGAGAAAGACTCCTGTGGTATAATATTCCTGTTTTAAGCTCGAAGCTTTAGCGTAGTCCGCTTGCAGTCGTTCGCTCCGGACAGCGCCGCATCCGTGTCAAAACGATTTTACTGAAATATTTACGGAAAGGAGTGTCACACCGGCTAAGGCCGGGAAAAAGCATGCTGGACGTGCAGTCGATACAAAAAATTCTACCCCACCGCTACCCCTTCCTGCTGGTGGACAGGATTGTGGAAGTGGAAGAGGGAAAGCGGGCCGTGGGCATTAAAAATGTCACCATCAACGAGCCCTTTTTTGCCGGGCACTTTCCCGGCCATCCGGTGATGCCCGGGGTGTTGATTATTGAAGCCATGGCCCAGGTGGGGGCGGTGGCTCTCCTGCAAATGCCGGAGTTTGCCGGAAAGCTGGCTCTTTTTGCCGGTATTGATAAGGCCCGGTTCCGCCGCCAGGTAGTACCCGGGGATCAGCTGCTCATTGAAGTCCAGATTCTCAAAATGCGCGGCAGCATTGGCAAGGCGGCGGGGCGGGCCATGGTGGGAGACCAGCTGGCGGCTGAAGCAGAGCTCATTTTTGCCGTAGAATAGGGAAGTTAATCAAATTTTCCTTGAGCAGGCAATAAGTTAAAAAAGCTTGTCCAGATTCCACCGTACCCCATTTATCACCCTCCGACATCATATAGCGCAGTTTGTAGTTATAAAGTTCATAATGGTACAATACCTCTGATACTATGGGTTATTGTCGGTTGCGGAGGGATAGAGCTTGTTCAAAGTGTTGCTGGGCCTGTTGCTGGCCGGCGGAATTACCCTGGCGGCAACCCCCTGGGTACGGCGGCAGGCCTTCCGTTGGGGAGCGGTGGACCGGCCCAATGCCCGCAAGGTGCATAAAGGTGTTATGCCGCGTTTAGGTGGTTTGGCGGTATACGCAGGTTTTGTTACGGCCGTTCTGGCCACCATGCAGCCCACCCGCAGTCTTTACGGGCTGCTGCTGGGGATGACGTTGATCATGCTCCTTGGTGCACTGGATGATATCCGGGGTCTTTCGCCCCGGGTGAAGCTGGCCGGGCAGGTAGCTGCGGCACTGGTCCTGTTGCCTCTGGGTGTGCAGGTATATTTTGTCACCAATCCCTTTAACGGCCATATAATCGATCTTGGGTGGCTGGGCATTCCCATCACCATTTTCTGGGTGGTGGCCGTTACCAACGCGGTCAATTTAATTGACGGGTTAGATGGTCTTGCCGGCGGCGTTTCCTGTATTGCCGCCTTAACCATGGCGGTGGTAGGCTGGACACAGTGGCAGGTTTTTGGTGCCGCAGGACAGCGGGAAATAATCATGCTGGCCTTAATGCTTGCTGCGGCATTGCTGGGCTTCTTACGCTACAACTTTCATCCGGCTAAAATCTTCCTTGGTGACTCCGGCTCCATGCTGCTCGGTTATACCCTGGCCGTAATGGCCATCATGGGTTTGACCAAGAGTGTAACTGCCGTTTCGGTGCTGGTGCCCCTGGTTATTCTGGGCATTCCCCTGCTGGATACCTTCTTTGCCGTATTGCGCCGCTACCACAGGCACCGGCCCATCTTCCAGCCGGATAAGGAGCACCTGCATCATCAGTTGCTGGCCCTGGGACTTTCCCACCGGCAGGCCGTCCTGGTGATTTACGGCATCAGCGCCCTGCTGGGAGCCAGCGCGGTGGTATTGAACCTGGTGGCTACCGACCAGGCCCTGGCCCTGCTGGTTATACTGGCCGTTGTGGTCATTGCCGCGGCAAACAAAGTGGGCGTGATTGGTAGGGCCCCTGAAAAGGATCGGCAGATATCAAGTAGATTATAGCTTGCGTTACAGCAGCGGTCCTGCCTTGATGGAGGACCGCTTAATTTTACATGATGGGGGTGTTGCTTTTTGCAGATCCGTAAGGCCATTATTCCGGCGGCCGGTTTGGGGGTACGTTTTTTACCGGCTACCAAGGCACAGCCCAAGGAGATGCTGCCCATAGTCGACAAGCCCACCATCCAGTACATCATTGAAGAGGCAGTGCATTCAGGCATTGAAGATATTCTGATCATTACCGGCCGTCATAAGCGGGCCATAGAGGATCATTTCGATAAGTCTCCAGACCTGGAGGAGCAGTTAAAGGCCAGGGAGAAGCTGGGGCTGCTGGAACTGGTTCAAGATATCAGCGAACTGGTTGATATATATTATGTGCGGCAAAAAGAGCCCAGGGGTCTGGGCCATGCCGTATACTGCGCCCGGAAGTTTATCGGCAGCGAGCCCTTTGCCGTACTCCTGGGCGACGATATCGTGCGCAGCAGGACCCCGTGCTTGAAGCAGCTTTTAAACCTCTACGAAGAAATGCCCGGCACCATCCTGGCGGTGCAGGAAGTGTCCCCGGAAGATGTCAGCAAGTACGGGATCCTGGATGCCGAGCCCATCAGAGAAGGCGTTTACCGGGTGCGGGATCTGGTGGAAAAGCCGGCTCCCGAAGAGGCCCCCTCCCGCCTGGCTATCATGGGCCGTTACATAATTGACCCGCGTATCTTTGATATACTGGCCAAAACACCCCCCGGGGCGGGCGGGGAAATCCAGCTTACCGATGCCCTCCGGGTGCTCTGCCGGGAGCAGCCCGTGTACGGCCTGGTCTTCAAAGGGCGGCGCTACGATGTGGGAGATAAGCTGGGCTACCTGAAAGCCATGGTGGAATTTGCCCTGGAACGCCCGGATCTTGGTGAAGAGTTTGCGGCCTATCTCAAGGAGGTTGCCCGGACCCTCTAAGGGCCTGGCAGGTACGGGAGCCGGTGGCAAAGGCCGGCTGTAAATGTTCAGTAAAACCGCTCTGTTAACTGCAGGGGCACGGCGTTGTCCAGAGCGAACGATTTTGCGGAGCGCCGGTAAAGCGGATTAACTGAACACTTACGGCCGGCTCCTGTTTGGTTACATAAGAAACGAAAGGAGTTAATCATGCGGATTCTGGTTACCGGCGGTGCCGGTTTTATTGGTTCCCATGTGGTGGAACAGCTGGCGACCTGCGGAGCAGATGTTGCGGTGCTGGATGATCTCTCCCGGGGAAGCCTTTCCAACCTGCACCCTGCGGCCAGCCTCTATCACGGAGATATCCGGGACGAAGAGTTCGTGCGGGAAACTCTGGAGCAGTTTCGGCCCCGGGTGGTCATTCACCAGGCGGCCCAGGTGGACGTGCAGACCTCCCTGGAAGACCCTGCCCGGGATGCCGCGGTAAACATTGGCGGCACCATCCACCTGCTGGAGGCGTGCCGGCGCACAGGGGTGGAAAAGGTGATCTATGCCTCCTCGGCGGCGGTTTACGGGGATCCCCTCTACCTGCCCGTGGACGAGGAACATCCCGTTCGCCCCCTGGCGGGGTACGGTATTTCCAAGCATACGGTGGAACACTACCTGGAAGTTTACCGGGGGCTTTACGGGTTGGATTACACCGTGCTGCGCTACGCCAACGTTTATGGCCCCCGGCAGGACGCCACCGGTGAGGGGGGCGTGGTGGCCGTTTTTATCCACCGTCTGCTGCAGGGTGAAGCTCCCTGTATCTTTGGTGACGGCGAGCAGACCCGGGATTTCGTTTACGTGGGGGATGTGGCCGCGGCCAACCTGGCCGCCGTGAAAAAAGGCAGCGGCCGGGTGTTTAATGTGAGCACCGGCCGGGCCACGTCGGTGAACGATCTATTCCAGCTGCTGCGACAAATTACCGGGAGCAAAATAAAAGCCCGCTACTGCCCGCCCCGCCCGGGGGACATTCGCCATAGCTATTTATCCTGCGATCTTGCGCGAAACATCCTGGGCTGGCAGGCCCTCACGGACCTGGTTGCCGGTTTGAACTTGACCGTGGAGTGGTATAAAAAAGAAAGGTGTCTATTTGTGAACGGTTCTTGAGCTCCCGTAGCCGGCCGGGGGCTTGCTTTTCCGGCTTTGCTGAAGCTGCCGGAGATATTCTTCAAACATCTTTTGTCTCTTTTCAAGCTGTTTAAGCAGTTTTTGGCTGTTCATGCGTTACACCCTCCCAGGGGTATTATTACCATAATATGGTTAAATCAAACCCCGTTTGCAACGTGTTCCCGGATGCCCCGGCGTTCAAGAGGTATAAATTCCCTGGCCCCCGGTAAACTAAGGCTTGTAAATTAATACTGACGGAGGGAAGGGAAGATGAATCCTTATTTGGAAATTCTCATCCGGGGTGTGGGGGCCTTTGTGGCGGTGCTTGTGGTTACCCGGGTGGTGGGTAAAACCCAGGTGGGCCAGCTTACGGTAGCGGACTTTGTAAATGCCATTGTCATCGGCTCCATTGCCGCTTCCCTGGTAACGGATTTAAAGGAAAACGGCTGGTATTATGCCTTTGGCCTGCTGCTTTTTGGCCTTTTGACGGTTATTTCGGAGTATGCCTCTTTAAAAAACCGCCCCCTGCGCAAGTTAATTGAAGGCGAGCCTACTGTGATCATCCATAACGGCAAGATCCTGGAAGATAATATGAAAAAGTTAATTTATAATATGGATGACCTCATGGTGCAGCTGAGGGAAAAAAATGTGTTCAATATAGCCGATGTGGAGTTTGCCGTTGCCGAGCCAAACGGTGGGCTAAGCGTGCTGTTGAAAAGCCACAAGCAACCTCTTACTCCCAGTGATATGCAGATACCTACCAAATATCAGGGCATTCCTTCGGAGTTGATTGTGGATGGTGTAGTAATCCAGCAAAACCTGAAGCAAAACAACCTCACCGAGGACTGGCTCTACCGGGAACTGGAAAAGCAGGGCGTCAAATCGGTCAAGGATGTCATGTACGCCAGCCTGGATTCGGAAGGCAAATTGTATGTGGATAAAAAAGAGGATACCATGCAGCATGTTACAGATATTACCGACAAACTTCCCGGCAAAATGCCCCAGTAGGGCCACCGGGAAAAGGAATCGGGCGGTGGTGGGAAGAATCACCATTAAATGGAGGTTGGAATTAGAAGGGGGGACTTAACTTGGCAACCAAAATTTCCTTCGGTACCGACGGCTGGCGGGGCATTTTGGCCCGGGATTTCACCTTTGATAATGTGGCTCTGGTGACCCGGGCGGTGGCCGATTACCTCCACGTCCACCACCTGGCCGGGCGGGGTGTAGTGGTCGGGTACGACAACCGTTTCCTGTCGGAACAACTGGCCGCCACCGTGGCCGGTGTTTTCACCGGGCGGGGTATTCCCGTCTATCTTACCGAAAGGGCCACTCCCACCCCCGTTACTGCCTTTGCCATAAAGGAGCGCCGGGCCGGGGGGGCCGTAATGCTGACGGCCAGTCACAACCCGCCCGAATATAACGGTTTTAAGTTTATCCCCGAGTATGCCGGGCCGGCCCTGCCCCATATTACCCGGGAGATTGAAGATAATATTCACCGCCTGCAGGCGGCCGGGGAACACGAAGGCGGGCCGGCTGAACCTTCCGGGGACGCTGCTCAAAAGATCGACCCCCGGCCTGCTTACTTCCAGCACATCACAAAGCTCGTTGATCTTGACGCCATAAGAAAGGCCCGTTTAAGGATTATCGTGGATCCCATGTACGGGGCGGGTATCGGTTACCTGGAAGATATTCTGGGTGGTGAGGGTATCGAGGTGGAAGCAATCCATAACCGGCGGGATCCCCTTTTCGGCGGTAGCCTCCCCGAGCCAACCGGAAAGTCCCTGGGGGAGCTGCGCTCCCTGGTCCTGGAGCATAATGCCCATCTGGGCCTGGCCCTGGACGGTGATGCTGACCGTTTCGGCATCATTGACCGGGACGGCACCTATATCGCACCCAACCTGTTCCTGCCCCTGCTGTACTACCACCTGCTCCAGACCCGGGGTGAACGGGGGCCGGTGGCCCGTACGGTGGCCACCACCCATTTGCTGGACCGCCTGGCCCGTGCTTTTGATCAAGAAGTTTACGAGACGCCCGTTGGCTTTAAGTACATCGGCCAGCACCTGCTGGAAAAGAATTGTCTTTTAGGGGGCGAGGAAAGCGGTGGACTGTCCATTCGCGGGCACATTCCGGAAAAAGACGGTATCCTGGCCGGGCTTCTGGCTGCGGAAATGGTGGCTGCCCGCGGCAAAAGCCTGACCGACCTGGCCTCCGAGGTGTGGTCCCGCTTTGGCCGCCTGTACAGCGAGCGGCTGGACGTACATACATCGGCGGAAGAAAAGGAAAGGATCCAGGGGTTGTTGAAGAATTTCTATCCTCCGGAAATTGGCGGCTTGAAGGTGGAGCGGCGCATCGCCGTGGATGGGACCAAGCTGGTGCTGGAAAACGGCGCCTGGGTGCTGGTGCGGGCTTCAGGCACCGAGCCCCTTTTCCGTATTTACGTGGAGGCCAATACTGAAGATGAGCTGCGCCGGCTCCAGCAGGCCGCGCGGAGCATGCTGGGGCTGTAAACCACGATTCATATCTCGCTGCTACTTCCGCAGGGCGTTCACCGCCTGGGCAAGCCCGGCGATGCTGGCGGCCAGGTTCTCCAGCCTGGTTTCAATGCGCACCAGCAGGTAGGCGGTGACCACAATGGGAAAGCCGATTGTCTCTTAGTCACGACTTGAGCCATGTTAACAAAGGGGTTCAAGACTACGCATAAGAATCCTTATGTGAAAAAATATCCTGGAAAAATTCGCATAAGATGCAGGAAGACGCCCTTTTAAGGGCGAATTTTTTGTTCGCATAAGTTAACTCAGGGGGGAGATGGTTGTGTACGAGACATACCATGCACAGGCAAAGGAAGAAAGTCCCAGACCCCCCGTCAAGTGGGCAGGGGGGAAATCCCAGCTTATACCCCAGTTCGAACCGTTGTTTCCTAAAAGAGAGTACAGCCTCTACGTTGAGCCTTTTGTTGGCGGCGGGGCGGTTTTCTTCCACCTGTTACCCCCCAGGGCGGTGTTAATAGACAGCAATGATGAGTTAATCAATTTCTACCTGGTTGTGCGGGACGACCTGGAGGCCCTTCTACAGGACCTGAGAAGGCACGAAAATACTGCGGAATACTACTACCGCATCCGTGCCCTTGATCCCGGTCAGCTAACTCCCGTGGAGCGGGCCTCAAGATTTCTCTACCTGAACAAGACTGGTTATAACGGGTTATGGCGTGTAAACAGCCGGGGGCAACACAACGTACCCTTCGGGCGCTACAAGAACCCCAAAATAGTGGATGAGCCGAACCTCCGCCTGGTAAGCGTGGCTTTGAAAAGGGCGGAGATAATCTGCGGCGACTTCAGCCGGATTCTGGACTGCACAGCTCCGGGAGCTTTCGTTTACCTGGACCCGCCCTACCATCCGCTTTCGGAAACAGCCAATTTCACCAGCTATACTCCCGATGCATTTGGAGAAGACGACCAGCGGCGCCTGGCGGAGGTGTTTCGGGAACTGGACCGGAGGGGTTGCCTGGTCATGTTGAGCAATTCTGATACGCCTTTCATACGCGAGCTTTATAAAAACTATGATATACAGGTGGTTTACGCGAAAAGAGCCATTAACTGCCGGGCCGATAAGCGGGGACCGATAGCGGAACTGGTTATCCGTAACTATAGTTAACCGGGGGTGGGGAGATTGTCACCGGGCGGGAAAGGAACCAAAACAGGGGCCGTTTGGGAACAGGTTATCAGGCCGGTTCTTGATATACACTATTCGGGGCGGTTTCAAACCCATGTGACAGTAGGAAATCAACTTTTTGGATCTGCCTACCAGGCTGATTTTGTCGTTCAGGACGATACCGGTGGAATCATAGTCAGTGCAAAATGGCAACAGATTCGTGGGACGGTAGAACAAAAACTTCTGTATGATATAGCAAGCCTTATTTCCATTATTCGAAATTCGGACGAGTATCGCAAGGCTTATGTAGTTCTTGGTGGAACCGGCTTTTCCGAAAAGGCGCGCAGCTTTTTGCTGCAAAATAAGCACCGTGAGATTTTTGCTGATGGTCACCTGGTGGAAGTTTTATCCCTGGAAGATTTTCTTGCCCGTGCCAACAAGGGGGAGCTGTAATAGGTGCTAGATGGGTTTATCTTGCACTTGAAGAGCCGGAATTGTTCTTTCAAAACCGTGACTGCATATACTGGGGTCTTGCACAGCTTTATGAGATGGCTGGAGGATACAACCGGATTTCCATTTGACTTGGCTTCCGTCACACCGCTGGATGTGGCTGACTACCGCCGGTACCTGCTAAACAAGAATCGCAAGCCAGCCACAATAAACCTTCACCTGGATGCCCTGTCATCTTATTTTTCGTGGGCTGCGTCCAGTGGCGTGATCTCTTCCGACCCGACGAAGGGTATTAAGAGGGTGCCGGAGCAGCGTGGAGCTCCCAGGTGGCTCACGAGGCAGGAATTGGGAACGCTGATGAGAGCGGTACAGAAGTACGGCATTCCCAGGGACCGGGCGCTGCTGGCAATTCTACTACACACCGGCCTGCGGATTTCCGAGGCGGTGTCACTGCATGTGGAAGACGTGGTAATCCGGGAGCGTTCAGGCTGGGTGACGGTCCGGGAGGGCAAGGGTGGAAAACGTAGGGAAGTGCCGTTGAACGTTACGGTCCGAAGAATAATTCAGGAGTGGCTGGTTGTCCATCCCGGCGGCGACTGGCTCTTTCCCGGTCGAAAAGGACACATGACTGTCCGGGCCGGAGAAAAGATATTGGAGAGATACGCCCGGCTGGCGGGGGTGGAGGTTACACCTCACCAGTTGCGGCACACCTTCTGCAAGATGCTGGTGGATGCCGGGGAGTCCCTGGACCGGGTGGCAGTTTTAGCGGGCCACTCTAATTTGAACACCACGGCCAGGTACACCAGGCCGGGGATGCAGGATTTGGAAAAAGCTGTGGAGAAGCTTTCGTGGGAATAAAAAATTTCTTAGGCCGTGTAAAATTTCAGTAGGCACCAGAAGGGGATCAGCCTCCTGAAAAAGAAATGAGACCTCGCGCGCCAAAACACCCCAAAGAGGAGTATGAGGTCTCATGCTAAATATTCGCCAAATAGTGGGTGCAGTCCTTCTTTTCGTCACCGGCCTGGTTAAATTAATTGGTGGGTGCAAAGACTTTTATGAACTTGAAAAAGGTATCCACGAGCTTTGTCAGAAGGTCAGCAACCAAATATTCACCTGGGCACTGGAACAGCTCGATACCCGCCTGATGAATGAACGTGACCGGAGCACCTGGAAGGTGGTCGGGTTTCGGGATAAAACAGCCATCAGCACCATTGGGGAATTTCTCTACAAAAGGCGCATGTACAAAAACAAAAAAACCGGGGAAACCAGATTCTTTTTAGATGAGCTGTTGGGCTGGCCGGAGCGGGCCAGGATTACCCCCCGCCTAAAAGAACTGGCTGTCAAACTAAGCACTGAGCTTACCTTTGATCGGGCCGCGGAGATTTTGAGCTACCTTGTTCCCGGCGTAAGTCCCATGACCATCTGGCAGGCCACCCAGGAAGTAGGCGAAGTTCTCCAACGCGAAGGCCAAGAAAAAAGAGCAGCGGTTTTTGAAGACGGCGAAGCTCCCGGAGGGAAAGAGGTGGCCCCGGAGCTGTGTATTGAAGCCGACGGGGTGATGATCCGCCTGCAAAGGGCAAAGCAGAAACGAGGAGAAATCAAACACATAGTAGCTTACGAGGGGAAGGAGCAAATAGACCGGGATCGCTTCGCCCTGAAAAACAAGCTTGTGTTAAGCGGCTTAAATGAAGGTGAGGCAGTCTGGGAAGAAGGTTATGCCGAGATCGGGGGGAAATGGGATTTAAGCCGGACCCAAAAGATCTACATTGGCGGCGATGGAGCAGACTGGCCCAAGCAGGGAGTGGAATACTTCCCCGGCGCCGAATATCGCTTAGACCCATACCACCTGAGCAAGCATTTAACGGAAGCTCTCTGGTATGATGAAGAAACCTTCCGGAAGGTAGCCGCAGCTATTTCCCGGGGTAACTGGCAGGAAACCCAAGGGATTCTAACGGAAGCAGCGAAAAAGACCCGAGGTAACCGGAAGAAGAGGATCACCAGGTTTTTGCACTATCTTGAGGAAAACTGGGTGGGGATTGTTGCCTCGCCGGGAGCAAAACGCCTGGGCACCATTGAAGGGCAGATACAACACAACGTGGCCCGGCGGATGAAACGCCTGGGAGCCCGGTGGACCATTAACGGTGGGGACCGGATGGCCCGGATTTTGGCCGCTAAGGCAAACGGGAAGCTTGATAATTATGTTTTGCGCTGGCCGGTGAAACACGAAAAACTGAGGGAATTGGCGCAGATAAAACCAGTGGAAAAACAAAAAGCCGGGGATGTGGAAAAATGGCTGCAGGTGTCTTTACCGGCATTAAAGGGTCCTTTTGCCGACCGGCCGTGGATTAAGTATGTTTTACGGGAACTTGCCCGGCCAGATTTTGCTGCCCTTATTTGCTAACCTGTTCCCTGGTGAGCCTCGGAAGGCTTAAAAGGCAGTGCCGTTAGGGGAGCCTTGACAGCCGGGGTCCCCGCAGGTGGTACAATGGTTTTTGCGACGGGGCGTGGTATTATCTTTACCTGTTCCCCGGAGCCGCCCCGTCGGTGGGTTTGTCTGACCACCTGCGGGGTGGATGTCAAGGCCGCTGCCTTGAAGCTAGTGTTTTTGAGCGGTGAGGTCTCATAACGGTAAAATTTTTTTGTAGATACCTACCCTGAAAATAACCTAACGTAATAAAGCAATAACCACCTAAGCCAATCCGTTATGAGAATTGGCCCAGAAAAACTCAGGAAACCAAGGACTTAGGCAACATTCAGTTCCAGCGAAACCTTGTATCCCAAAGACTCAAGTTTCTTAACCGCCCGGTGGATGGTGGCCTCTTTTTTAAGCCGGTCAAAATAGTCAGCACCCAATTCGATGTACGGCCTGCGCCTTTTTAAAATGTGATAAATAATCACCAGAATAGTGTGGCCAACGGCAACGGCCGCCCGGTTAGCACCCCGGCGGGCGGCAATCCGGTGGTACTGGGAGGAAAGGTAATTGTTCTTGGTTCTGGCAGCAGCCCGGGCAACTTCGACCAGGATATTGCGTAAAGGATTATTTCCTTTGCGCGTCCGACCCGGCTTACGCTTTCCAGCACTCTCGTTGTTACCTGGACAAATCCCCGCCCAGGAAGCCAGGTGGGCGGCGGTAGGAAAACGCTCCATATTGGTACCGATTTCGGCCAGGATTTGTTCGGCTGCGCGCCTGCCCACACCGGGAATGGTGTCCAAAAGGACCATGGCTTCTTCAAAAGGGCGCATCCGCTCCTCGATCTCCTGGTCCAAACGAACGATTTGCTGGTCTAAAAAGTCGATATGTTCTAAGATGACGGCCAAAAGCATCCTCTGGTGGGGGCCGATTAAACCGGTAAGAGCTTTTTCTAACTGTTCTTTTCTTACTCTTCATCCGCCCCCGGGCCAGTCCGGCGAGAAACTTGGGGTCATCTATGCCGTGAATGATGGCTTCGATCATGGAGCGCCCAGAAACCCCCAGGACATTGCTGGCCACGGAGGAAAGCTTGATGTTGGCTCCTTCTAAAACCTTCTGCAGGCGGTTGACTTCCCGGGCGCGTTCATTGATCAGGCTTTTACGGTAGCGGACCAGTTCTCTTAACTCCCTTTGTTCCCGGTCGGGGATGTAGCTCCCCTGCAGAAGCCTGTGTCGGAGGAGATCGGCGAGCCATTCGGCGTCTTTTAAGTCGGTCTTCCGGCCGGCTACCGCCTTAAAATGCTGGGCGTTGACCACGAGGGTAGTGATTTCCTCCATCTCCAGAGGTTGTAAATTGGTTTCCAGTACACGACGGTGCTTTCCATGGCCACGTGGGTGCACCCTTTCTCCTTGATCCACTGGACTAAGGCCACCAGGTCATCGGTCATGGTTCCAAAGGACTTGAGTTCCTTCCCTTCGGGGGTAATGATGCAAGCCGTGATGCTCTTTTTGTGCACATCCAAACCACAGCAGCGCTGATAAATAATGTCCATTAACGATTCTCCTTTCGCGGCGGCAGTTTTTGTTGCGGCTGGTGCAGCAGCCTCTTTAGTATTTAATCTACCCTGCGTGCTTCCCAAAAAGGGAGCGACAATCTGTGGTGCATCAGGCCGCTGGGGTCCGTCTACTGATCGGGCTTGAAAACGCCAGGTAACTTCGACCTCTCGCCGCCAGCCGCAAAGGCATGGTTCGACACGAACCCATTTTCATCCTCTGTTGGTGCCGCTAAAAAGCGGCATGGGGGTCTACTGGATCTTGACACGGACTGGTGTTCGACAAAAAGCCACAAAAAGTACCTGTTGCTTTTTTTTGCTATATGTTATTTTATAGGAATTGGCAGGTAGCGGAAGAAAAGAAAGGCAGGTGGTGGTGTGGGTTAAGGTGAGGGGGGGGGAAGTTAATAGTTTTGCGATAGCCTGGTTGGGTTCAGGAAAGAGGTGCGGGATAGGCAGGCAAAGGCTGCCGTGCTACGCTGTGGTAAAAGGCGGGAGCGGAAAGTTTTAAGTCAGGGGAAGTGAGGGATGATGACCTAATATCAAGAAAGATTATCCTTTTAAGGTAGAAACCTGTCTGATCAACTTAAGTTGATTGTCTCAGAGGTACACCCAAGATTCAATCCGTGAATGCTGTGAGTGAGTTGCTAAATCAAAATATACGAGGAGGGATTAATTTGTCTAGTATAATTATGAAGTATAGGTATGTATTTGCGTCTATAGTTTTAGCTGTTGCGCTGTTAGCAACAGTAGCACTCATCACTGGAGCTTCTTCAGATTCAGACCCTGCCGTAATATACGAATCAGCGCTTCGGAAAGAGGAATTACCCAAGATGAACGAATTCAACGGTAAAGCTTTTATTCAAAACGAGATGGGAGCTCAGTTTGATTTGTCAGACTTACGGCTTAGAGCACAACTGCCGGTTAATCTTGACAGCAGCAATTTTTGGCAGGATATAAAATTTCAACTCAAAACACCTAAGAAATCAGTGCCTGTTACAATCATTCCGGAAGAATCCAACATGCAAAGCGGAACCCTTTCGAACGGCGATATTATAAGATGGGGTGCTATTACCGGTAACATCTCTATTGCGGCAGGTAAACCGCAAACAGTGGTAATTGGGGTTTTTGAAATACCGTCACAGCAAAAGGCTAGTTTTACGTTTGCATTGCACGCCGGTAATGGAAATCCACCAGTTGCGTTAAGCTTCGGGAATCTAACTCCGAACGAAGAAATACTGCAGATAATAAAGGGTGGAAAGGAGTAAGGAGGGCTAACTCATGTTGAAAGTTAAATTAATTACTCTGCTTATGATATCACTGATAGGGATCTTGCCAGCTACTGCTTCGGCTGACCAGCTTTGGGACAAAGGCCGCTCATACGGGACCTTTTTAGCTGGGACAAATACAGGTAAAGAAATGAATGTTGTAAGTGCCTCTGCAAACAAATCATTCTCTTCAACCGGCTGGCTCTTAGGTGTAGAACGTGTCAGGGCGTGGGCGCGTCTACAAAATGTAGAAGCTATCTATCCAGCATCGTTGGGTTATTTGTGCTGGATAAACGGTGCTCAAGTTAGATTGTACAGCGATGATCCACGCAGGAACTATATGTTTATCACTGGTATGAATCCACCCGACTATTCCTCCTCAACGTTAATTCCCCTTGTTATTTGGGATATTTTAGGTTACTTAGGCATTCCAAATAATACCATTCAGGCATACGCTAATAACTTTTCAGCAAAAATCTCATCGGCAGGTCTCGGCAGCTATGATGCATATAAAATTTTTACCGCCACAAGTACTAAAATAAACTTGCCGAGTACGTACACCTATAGTAATGCAGATGCTTATACTAACAGCAACACCGGTTCCAGTGCAGAAGTATGGTTCGGTTACGATGTCAGAACCACCGATAATACCGCTTTCGCGCTTTGGCCACAATCAAAGATACAGTATGCCATACAATACCAGGGGTCCCTGCCCTGGTACTGGTGGACGAATTATGCCGGGGTAAGACATACCGTTAATTAAGATTTGTAAAGGTGTAGATATTCAATGAGAGAGAAGGATCACAGACCAATTTCACGGCTATCGGCGTTTACTGTTGTTCTGTTAATTATCTCCCTCATTGCAAATATTCACTTATGGGTTTCCCGCCCGAAAGCCTCAGCTCATGCCGACCTGTTGGCCGAAGGGTATGCGAAAATATTATCGGGCTATATGAACGGGTTAAAAGAACAACTCGACTCGGCTAAAGGGAATGATTGGGCTGACGCCAACCAGTTATGGTCTATCTCTTCGGTTATCCAAGTCACAGAAGTCAGAGCATTATCTATCTTAGACCTGAATCCATTGTTAGACCGAAAGATCGGGAATGAAATTAGCAAGTCGCGCCTGCCGGATCTATGGCCGGATTTGCGTCAGACTTCCTTAGACTTTAATAACGCTGCGGCCAACCGGGTTAAGGGTTTACCTGTGGATACCCGGAAATTAGAGAATTTCAGAGTGAAGGTTAAACGGGCCAAATTTCCGAATCAAGACACGTTTACCTGGCAAGAGTTCCGTCTGGCCATCGACCGTTACTTTGGAGAATAACATATGCTGGATAATGATTGCCATAGGCCTTCCTTTCTTCCTTGGAGCACCACTTTACTGGTTTTATAGATCTAAAAAGCGCGGATCGTGCGAAAAGCGGGCTGATCCCCTAAGATTGGACAATTAGACTTTCGATCTCACGATATCAAAGAAATTCATTCCGGAGGCGGCCCTGACTGCCACCCCGCACGTGGTCCGTTGAAACCACCGACGGGGCGGCTCCGGGGATCAAGTAAAGATAATACCAGCGCCCCGTCGCAAAACCATTGTACCACCTGCGGGGTGGATGTCAAGGCCGCTACCTTGAAGCTGATGTTTTTGAGCGGTGAGGTCTCATAACGGGAAAAGTTGTTGTGGAGATACCTACTGGATCTTGACACGGACAATTTCTTAGGAATTATTGACAAGATGTACTTTTGATGAATAAGATGGTTTCAGAGAGTGCATCCGGTATCATTCATTTGTCCA
This sequence comes from Desulfofundulus salinus, assembly GCF_003627965.1. Taxonomy (NCBI): domain Bacteria; kingdom Bacillati; phylum Bacillota; class Clostridia; order Eubacteriales; family Peptococcaceae; genus Desulfofundulus; species Desulfofundulus salinus. The sequence continues at coordinate 199,003 of NZ_RBWE01000001.1, forward strand.
GTGGCAATTTATAGAAGGAGTGGGAGTCATGAATAAGAAGCTAAGAGATTTATTAGCTTTTTTTATTCATAGGTTCCCACGTATGCTTAGTAGAACAGAAATAGTAAAGCTGGTTTATTTATTTGAGTATTATTATTTTCGTTTATATGGGCAATCATACTGTCAAATACAATTTACACGGGATTATTATGGACCGAATTGTTCTGTAATCGTTCAGGAATTATGTTCCATGGACAAAGATGGTATTATTTTAATAAGGGAAATGCCTAATTACGCAGGTAATTCATTTTATACGCATTATTGGCGAGGTAATATACCGCCGGAACTTGAGCCAGAAGTCGAAAGAATAGCCCTGATTATTATAAATATGGCGGGAGATAAGAGCTTAGGTGACATCAAGAAGGTGGCATATTCAACACCTCCCATGCGTAAGATTGTCGAACAGGAAAATGTGTTAGGGTACAAGCTCTACGGGGAGGTAATCGATATGACAATTAAAGAAGATAGTGTAAAGAAAATACCTATCTCTCGCCTCAAAGTTGCTTTTAAGACAATTAACCGGGAATCTAGAGGGACAAACGAAGAATACAACGCAACTATCTTTAAGGAAAAGGAAGGCTTAAAGGTTTATCGGGAGAGAGCTGAAAGGTGTATAATTTGAGGGCAGCCTTAAAAAAAGCAGGCATTGACAACAGAAGATTTGAGCAAGGCGAGATTTATCTGGTAGGAGATGAAGAAGTAAAAATACCAGATGATAAAATAACAAACAGAACCTTTCATAATACAAGGCCAGTGGTTATTGTTTATAACCATCCAACTAACTGGGATCCGCTGTATCCTATTATAGTGGCAGCACCTTTATCTCATGAAATAACAAGGAAACGAGAGACAGATTTAGAAGTATTTGCTAGTGAAGACGGGGTAGAATGCGATTGTTTATTAAGATTAGGGCTTATACAACCTTTTTTAAAATGCGATTTACATGGTCCAAAAGGTAAGCTATCTGAACGTAGAATTGAACAAATGTTGGCTTTGTTATTACATTTGCTTGGCGTAGATATGGACGATGCAGATACTGCAGTAATATGAGTAAGCTGGGGGCATAATGCGCAGGCCCCTTTTTTATGTCTGGAAGCCGCTGCTTTCGGGAGGGGCGGCGGTGGCGGGTGTACCTCCCGGTTTTTTTGCGGCCCGCGGGAACGTGGGCTTTTTGTTTAGAATCCCGGCCCGCCCGGGGAGAGTGACACGGCTGGCGGGCGGTGTCCGGCCGGGATAAAAATGTCGCCCCTGCGGTCGTATGGTTCTACCGCAGGAAGTATATCACCCGGGCCGGGTTTTCCCGGCCCGCTGTTTTTTCAGGAGGTGATTTTTGGTGCGATGTCTTATCGTGGAACTGATCGCCTGGGTGCTGCCCCGGCGGAAGAGTATTCACGATTCGCTTGCCGGATACATAGGGGTATCCAGCGACCGGTTTCAGCAGCTGCTGGACGGGTAGGTTTCTTTTGTGGAGAAGGTCAGAACTGAACGGTCCGGGTGTTGCATTCTGCCGGTAACATATCCGGGTGATGGTGGGGAATATGACGGCGAGAAGGGGGAATACCTGTGCTCTGGCGCACGCACTTTCTGGCAGGGGCTGCCGCCGGGCTGCTCTTAACCGGTCACGCGGACCCGAAGACAATGGCGGTGTCGGCGGGGGTAGCCGGGATTGCGGCCCTTCTCCCCGACCTGGACGACCCGCGCTCGAAGTTAGGCCGGCTGGTGGCTCCGGCTTCGTGGGTAATGAAGGTGACCGTGGGCCACCGGGGACCGCTGCACTCGTTTTTAGGGGCGGGGGTAATGACCCTGCTGGCGGCTTTTGTGTTGCGGTTCTGGCATGAATATACGTATGTGTACGGCCACTTGGTGCCGCTGGTACTGGCTGGCTACCTGTCTCACCTGATCATGGACAGCCTGAACCCCCAGGGTGTACCATGGTTATGGCCGGTAAAAACGCACCTCCGCGTGCCGCTGGTTCAGACCGGAGGCATTCTGGAGCGGGTGGTTGTAATGCCGATCATGCTGGTTTTGTGCGGTTTGCTGTTCTGGTAGGCCGGATAGGAATTCTGCTGGCCCGTCCGGGATTTTCCCCACCCACCTGATGAACGGCGGGCCAGCTTCCCCCAAAAATTCTTCCCCTTTTCTTTTGCCCGGTTTCGACCGGGCTTTTTTATATAACCCGGGCGCGGCCGGAAAATCTTCCGGGGAAGAAGGAGGGGACGTTTTCTGTACCCCGTGTCCGGTTGCTCTACAAACGGAAAGGAGCTGTTTTCTATGAAAAATCCCGGACTCGCGGCGGTGTTGAGTTTTTTGGTTTGCGGTCTCGGCCAGATCTACAACGGCCAGATCGGCAAAGGGATCGTGCTTTTCGTAGCGGCAGGCGTTTCCGGCCTGCTCTGCGCGGTGGTAATTGGGTTTATTCTGCTGCCGGCCGTCTGGATATACGGCATTGTAGATGCCTACAGGACGGCTGAGAAAATCAACAGGGGGGCTGAAGGAAGTGCAGAAGACTATAGCAGGTAAGATTGGAGTTGCCTTTTTGCTAATTACCGCGCTGTTGACTTTTGCGGCTCCCGCCCTGGCAGAAGATCAGCAGGCTCCGGCGTCAGGTTCCGGCGGGATCCAGCCGGTGAGCCCGGACCAGTTTGCACAGAAGGTTAACACCATGATTGACGGTGCCTACAAAGCGGCTGGTCCCGTTACGGACGCTGTAGCGAAGATCATGCTCGCCGTGGCGGGTGTGGCCGCGCTGCTGGTGCTCTTCAGCGGCATGAAGCTCTTCCAGAAGGTTGTCGGCGCGGTCCTGTCCATAGGTTTCGGCATACTGCTGTTCTACGGGGCGCCGTATGTCGTCGGGCTGGTCAAGGGCCTGGCCCAGTATGTGACGAGGTAAAAGGAGGATGGTGGAAATGTTTAGTAAAAGGCTTAAGAAAGCTGCAGGCGCGCTTGGTACGCTGGCTGCAGGCATATTCGGGGCGGCTGCTCCTGCTTTTGCTGAACTACAGCCGCAGGACCCCAGTCAGCTGACAGACAAAATCATCGACCTTGTAAACAGGGTCGGCATGCCCGTCGGTGGCGCGCTGCTGTTTCTCTCCGTATGCGTGGGGGCCATCGAACTGATCCTGTCCCGCGGCAGGCCCGAGAAACGGGCAGAGACTATGAGCGGGCTGCTGTACGTCGCCATCGGGGGGATCATTCTCGGGGGTTCGCTGTTCTTCGCCGGGGTGTTCTTCGGCATCGGCAAGAGCGTCTTCGGCGGTTAAGGGGAGATTTGGTTCATGCGTCTTTTCCCTGTCCCCATGGACTTAACCGAAGAAGAAAAGATTCTCGGCGGTGTGCTTTCCCTGCGGCAGGTGGTCTACCTTCTGGGGGGCGGCGTTGCCGCCGTCCTCGCCCTGGCCTTTCTGAGAGCGTTACACGTACCGTGGGCGCTCGCCTTTCCGGCGGGCGTTTTGTGGTTTGTTGCGGGAGTCTTCCTGAGTTTCGGATCGCTGGCCGGTATAGGTGCGGACGAATACCTGAGCAAATTGCTTTTGTTTCGGTTCCGGCGCCGCCGGTATGACTGGGGGGATGAGTTATAGTTATAGGACTGATCTTCTTCATCCTTTCGATAGCTGTCGCAGCTTCGCTACCCTTTCTCCTGCGCTGGGCCGACAGGCGCGCGGAACGCGGCAGGTGGCAGAAAAGCGAACGGGAAGAGGTTGTGCGGGAAGGAAGGACCGGTCGTAAGAAGGCCGGCCCCTCCCTCCGCGACCTCTGGGAGATAAAGGACGTCAGGGATGGGGTGGTGTACCTGACGAGGAACCGCTACCGCATAATACTGCGCCTGACGCCGGTGAACTTCGACCTGCTTTCCGAAGGAGAGCAGCACGTGATCGAGAACGCCTTGATGGCCGTATGCCAGGGGTTAGATTTTCCCGTACAATTTCTATGCACGGCTGAAACGGTGGACACCCGGGCGGCGATAGCGGAACTTTACAGCCATGCCGCCGGGGAAACGTCCGCCGTACGGCAAAACTACGCAGAGGTGCTCTTATCCTACCTGGACACCCTCATGTCGCAGCGGTCGGTGCTGGTCAGGCGTTCATACGCAGTTGTCGGCTGCGACGGGCAGCCCTATGAAAAGGCCCGCGGGATACTGGAACACCGCGCCGCTGCACTGGCGGGCGCCCTGTCTCGGGCGAAAGTCGCGGCGGTAGTACTGTCCAGTGATGAGATCGTAGACCTGCTGCACCACCTGCTCAACAGGAACAAGGTCGTGCGGCCGTCCGACCTGGTGGGAGCAGGGGCATTGGACCTGTGCGTGAGCGGAAAGGGGGTCATTACAGGTGTTCAGACGGAAAAAGCAAAAGCAAACCTTGCGTCAGAGGGAGTACTCGCTGGATGACGGCATTCCGGCGGTGCAGGATCTTTTTATCCCGGACGGGCTCGAAGAGGAGAAGGATTACCTCTATCTTGGCCCGTCCAGGTACTGCCGGATATTTGCGATATCGAAATGGCCGCGGGACGTATACGTGGGGTGGCTGGACGAAATATTCTCGGTAGGAAACGTCGACCTGGCGGTACACGTGAGGCCCGTGCCCGACAGAAAAGTGGTGAACGACCTCACCGGAAAGGTGGTGTCGGCGCAGTCGCAGTGGATCGTGGAGAAGAACCGGGGGAGCATTATGCGTCTTCCCGAGCTGGAAAATATCATCAGGGACCTTGAAACCATCAGGGAGGCCATACAGTGCAACCGTGACCGGATGTTCAACGTTACGGTACTGATCGCTGTGCACGGCACCAATGAGGAAGACCTGAACGCGCGGTGCGACCGCGTCGAAGACATACTGGCCCGCCGGGCAACGGAGGTGCGTGCGCTCACCTTCAGGCAGGTGGAAGCGCTGAAGAGCATCCTGCCCGCGGGAAACCTGTGCGTACACGGCAGGGGCACCTTCAGGAACCTAACCCTGGGCGGCACGGCTACCGTACTGCCGGTATCAAGCGCTGTGCTCTCCCACCCGACAGGTGTGTTTCTGGGGTTCACAACCGCGAACAGTCCGGTGTTCTTCGACCCCTTCATCGGTCCGCCGTGGTTGCCCAACCAGCATATAACTGTTTTTGGTTACCCGGGTAGTGGAAAAAGCGTTACGTTGAAGGTTCTCTGCGGCAGGATTTCTCTGGTAGGTGTAAGAGTGATAATCTTCGACCTGGAGGGTGAATACAGGGAGGCGTTGAAGAACCTTTACGACGGCGAAATAATACCTGTAGTAGCCGGCGTCCCGGCGGGTATGAACCCGCTGGAGATGGAGGTGGAGCGTGACCCGGAGACAAAAAAGGAATACATCAACATAAACGACAAGGTTGCGGACGTGCGGGCTCTCGTGGCTACGATTGTGCGCGGTTTCGCCAACCGCCCCCTTGAGCCCGAGGAAATAGCCGTGCTGGAGGAAGCGGTGCGCGAGTTGTACGCCGAAAGGGGCATAACATCCGACCCGGCGAGTCTTTACGAGCCGGGCGGCAAAAAACTGCCGGAGGGCGGTTTCGCGATCGGGGGCGTAAGAAAACGGATGCCCATGCTGTCCGACCTGCACGCGAAGCTGCAGGAAAAACCCGCTACGGAAAAACTGTGCTTGATCCTAAAGCCCTTCCTCAGGGGAAATTCCCTGGGCATGTTCGACTGCGAGACGTCAAAGGACCTCACCGCGCCGGTCGTGGTATTCGACCTCTCGCGGATCAGGGACGACTTCACCAAACTCTACGCCATGTTTGTGGTGCTGACCTGGGCCTGGCACAAGTTTGCGCTGCGGCACACCGGGAAGAAGATGGTGGTGATCGACGAAGCGTGGATGTTCGTCAAATGGCCCGATTCGGCGCAGTTCCTGGAAACCCTGGCCCGCCGGGGCAGAAAACACGACACCGGGCTGGTGATAGCCAGCCAGTACGTCGAAGAATTTCTGGCACGTGAAGAAGGCCGGACGGTAATAAACGGCTGCGCTACAAACATACTGCTGGGTCAGAATCCGACCGTGGTGGACCAGGTGGTGGAGGTATTCAAACTGCCCAAGGGCATGGGTGAAAGACTCCAGACCTTTACTGACGGCAGGTGTATAATAAAGACAGGCGGTAAAAATCTGCAGGAAATGGGCGGCAACATAGCGGAAATGCAGGTATCTGTACTGCCTTACGAGATGCCGTTTGTCCGGACGGGAGGAAAGGGGGAACCGCAATGAGCTACGATTACAACTACAGGGACAGCTTCTGGGAAGCCGATGCCGCAGCCCGGGGTCTGGTTTACGACCCGTACACCGGGAGGTACGTGGAACCCTGGGAAGCTTACGGCAGTGCGGAGGAAGCCGTGGCGGGCGGCGGCGCGCTGGCCATCCTGGCGGCCCTGGAACTGGTCTGGGGACTCGTAGTCGGAATCATCCTCCTGGTTTCGCACATCGTCCTGAAGATATTCGAGTGGAACGATGCCCGGCTGGAGTACAAGCGCCTGCACGAGAAAAAAGAGCCTCTGGGGTACCAGTACGACGCCTCACTCAAAAAGTGGGGGGACGGCGTGCGCGAGAGGTACGTCCTGACCGACGAAGGCCTGGTGAGGGCGGATGAATACCGGGAGCCGGAGAAAAGCGGCCCGCGGCGGATTGTGTTCGCGAAGCGGTGCAGGATGGTGATGACCCCGCGCGGGCTGGTGCCGGCGGAAACCGCGGAGCGGGAAGGGATCAGCGGGTCGATTAGGAAAGCGGGCGGAGTCGTTCAGACTCCGGTGAGGGGAAAATGGGAGTTCGGCGGTATCTAGCGGTCGTCTGCTGTTTTCTACTCCTGGCCTTCCTGTTTCTGTCGCCTCCTGATGCCCGGGCCGAGTCCGAATATCATGCCGTTGAAGTAAAGAACGTGCGCTTCGCCACCGGTGACGGTAAGGTACACGTCACCTGGGAAGCGCACGTTGTGAAGGGCGGTCCCGCACTGGGACCCGACCGCATTACCATAAAGCGCAGCGAGCACTACGGTTCCTTTGTCGGCGACCCGGTGGCCGTCCTGGAAATGCCGCAGTCCGAAGGCTGGCTCTCCATGTCCTGGACGGACGGGAACGTTGAAGTGGGTAAAACCTACCACTACAAGGTCAACAGCAAGGATTACTGGAATGCTGTTACCGTCAGAAAGGATTCCGTTCCGCCGTCCCTGGGCGGGCAGGAAACGTCGCCCTGGTCGCCCGGCGGGGACATCAAGGATGAAGGCGGTTTATTTGAGAGAGCCGTTGCCTCCGTATTCGACGGCCTGTACAAGGTTTTCACGAAGCTGACCGGCAAGTTCGGCTTCAAGCCGGTAGGAGAACTCGTCCTGCAGGTGGATGACAACGCTTACGACCTCGTAGCCCCGGCTCCGTTTTCACCGGAACAGTGGCGCACATTGGACGGCCTCTACGGGGGCATGGCGAGCGTCGGCCTGGCGCTCTACCTGATTGCTGTGCTCGTGGCGGCGGGCAGGTTCATAGGCGCCGGGATCTCGAAAAACCCGGAGGCCAGGGCGGAAGCATCATCACAGCTCTGGCGGATGTTTTTCGCGCTCATCATCATCGCCGGCGCGCCTGTTGTCGTTCGTACGCTCTACGTTCTGAACAACGCCCTGGTGGAGGCCATCAGAACGGCCGCCGGGGACGGCGGGCGTTTGTCTGAAATTCTGTCCAACGACTGGCTCGCGAAGTTGCAGACCGGGTCGGTGCTCGGCACCGCCATTGTCAAGGTGGTCTTCGCCTGGGCCGGGTTCTGGATAAACATCATCTTCTGGGTGCGGGACTGGGTCGTTTCTGTCCTGTATGTCTTCACGCCGGTAATGGCGCTGCTCTGGGTCATGAACCGGAATGTCACCGCGGCGAGCGTCTGGCTGGGTGAGCTGCTCTCAAACACATTTCTCCAATCGGCATACGCTCTAGCGGCCGTTGTCATTGTGGTTTTCATAGCGAACGGCAACATAGGCTGGCCGCAAAAAGTCCTGGGCGCGTACATGATAATCACGCTGGGAGGCTTGTTACGCAACGGCCTGCAGGGACTGTGGACCAGGTGGGCCGGTATTGAAGAAGAAGGCGTTGCCGCGAAAGCCCTCGGCATGTTCGGGCTGGGCGGCGTGGCCGGCCTGGGGCGGCTGGTCGTCGGCAGCATTGCGGCCCCGTCCGTGGCTGGGGCCCCCGGCGGCACGGGTGGCATCGGTGCCTCAGGCGGCTCTACTATAAATTTACAGGGTACTGCGGCACCTTCTGGAACCGCAGGTTCAACGGGTACATCTCCGGGTGCGGGTGCCGCCACCGGGGGGCCCCCGGGCTATACGGTGTCGCCGGGCGGATTACTCGTCCCCGCGTCGCAGAGCGCCGCGCCCGCAGGTACTGCGTCAGGTTCCGGAGTACAGGCCGCTGCGGGTCCACAGCTGGCTACAGCAGGCGGCGGGCTCCCCACCTATCAGAACCCCCTGATTAGGTCGATGGACTACGGCAGGGTGACGAGAAACGTGGTCCAGGGCGTGGTCTCCACCGTGGGAGCGGCGGGTGCGGCCGTCATGCCCGGCGGCGACCGCGTGCTGCGTGCCGTGGCGAAAGGCGCGGGTATAGCCGCGCAGGTTGCCGCCACTGCAGGCGGCCTGATGCACCACTCCTACCAGCGTGCGAGACAGGGCGGCGGCGGGGCAGTGGAGACCGTGCGCAGGCTGCCGGGGGCGGCGCTCCAGACCCTCAAGGATGGTACCAACGTACAGCAGGGCGGCGTCTACGGGGCCGCAAAGGCGACCTTCAAGGCAGCTACCGCCGCTACGATAGACGCCGTGTCGCCCAATTCCACGCCGGTGGTGGCGAAGAGACTGACCGGGTCAAGCCTTGACGGCTACAGGTTCAAGTCCTGACGGCTGTCACGGGTTCGGGCAGGCCGGATAACAATGTCCGGCCTGCTCTTTTTTTTAAGACCAGCGGGGGAGGTGGTATTCTGGATTACCTGAAGAAGGCTGCCGGGAGGGCCGTGAAGAGGGCCGCCCGGGCCGGGGTGAGGAAACTCCTGCTCCTGCTCCTGCCCTACCTGGTGCCGTTTATTCCCTTTCTGGTGGTTCTCTTCCTGGTGGCGGTGCTGGTTGCCGCGACGTATTCGGCCATGGCCCCCGGCAGTTACCTGACGGGAGTTGATCCCTCCCCGGAAGATAAGGAAATCCAGCAGAAATACGAGCAATTGTGCAATAAATACAACGTCGCGGACACCTGGCTGGTCAACCCGGGGGAACCCTCCAGGCAGGGCGGCCCCGATTACGAGTCCTCCCCGGATCACCCGTATTACCCGAACCGGGGCAGAGGGAAAAACATCGGGGCCATGGTGGACAGGTACCGCCAGGACCTCAAGCTGGCGCTGACCTGGGGGCAGGTGCACGGGGCGTGCCTGTTCCGGAATTACGTCACGGGGGAGCGGGAAATAACGGACGGGCAGCGGGAAAAGACGGCGAAGGATCTTCACCCTTACTTCTACTATAAGGAATCCGAGGTGACGGTCTGCAGCAAGGACGGGTGCGACACCTACACTGTCTACCTGCTGGTGGAAGCGTACACCATCCAGGGCCACTACCAGTACCACTACGAGTGGGTTACGGAGACCTACGGCGAGGGAGAAAACGCCTACACCATCACCTACGAGCGGTTAAAAGATGTGCAGCAGATCCTCCCGGACAAATGGCAGCGCCTCAAGGACTGGATGAAGCAGGAGTACAATCTGGAAAACGACGCCGGCGAAGTGGAGCTGGCCCGCACGTGGCTCTGGGAAGCCACCCGGGGGTTTGACGAGCAGACGGAGTGGCTCAACTGGCTTGTGAACAACGTCAGCTATGCCTCTATTGCCTCTTCGGCTATGATCCCCCCGGAGCTGGTACCTTTCTTCAAGGAAGCGGAAGAACGGTTCGGTATCCCCTGGTGGTTCCTGGCGGCGATGGCCTTCAAGGAATCGTCCTTCAACCCTGGGGCGGAAAACCTGGACACCCACTGCTACGGGCTGATGCAGGTCTCCCCGTCGAACTGGGAACATTACGCCCCCCTGCTGGGGTTCGACCCGGTGATGGACAGGGACAACCCCCGGGCGCAGGTGATGGTGGGGGCTTACCTGTTGAAAAACTACCTGGGAAGCGTGGACTGGGAGGGCGACTGGAAGGAGCAGACCCTGCCGGGGTTGGTCAGGTACGGCGGTTTTATCGAGGTACCGCCCGGCAAACCCTATGGCTCTGTTAAAGAATGGTGCCGGGCGGAGTACGCTTCGATTATCTGGGAGCTGGCAGAAAGTTTCCGGGACGTGCCGGGCACCTGGCCGGTGCCGGGTTACAGTACGATATCGTCTTACTTCGGCTGGCGCATTCGTCCATTTACAGGTGAGAAGCAATTCCATAAAGGCATAGACATACCGGCACCTGAAGGGACCCCGGTGGTGTCGGTTTCCGGCGGGGTGGTGACCTTTGTCGGGTGGGAGAACCCGAACGACCCGGGTCAGGGGTACGGCCTCTACATGACCGTCCGTGATGGACAGCACCTGTACCTGTACGCACACCTGAGCCGCACGGATGTGGTAAAAGGCCAGACCGTCCAGCCGGGCCAGCAGGTGGGCGCGGTGGGCAATACGGGTATCTCCACCGGACCGCATCTGCACTTCGGAGTACAGGATCTGAGCGGTGGCAATTGGATAGACCCGCTGCTGGTGGTACAGCCGCAGTAGTTGCCGGGCATACGCCCGGTTTTTCTTTTTGGGGAGGTTGCCCAGACAGATCGAGTGCTGACGTTGGGAGGCCTGCAACGACTATGGTTGGAAATGATTTATTATCACTTTTTTGTAAAAACCTTTTAAGAAATGATTCCCATGCAGTTTCTCGGGAGGTGCTCGTATTGGGAGACAAGAATCTGAAGCGGATTAAGATTGTAAGTAGATGTACAGGTTTGCTGCGGCGTGCTTGGAACTTTCCGCCACCAGGGATATATCACAAGGAGTATGAGAGAGACTTTGGACCGCGGCTTGGTTTTAGGTTGTTTCTTACTTCAGTAGTAGGAATGCCGCTTTGTGTATTACTTTGGAAAGTTTTGGGTTTAATTTCATGGGTCAGCGCAAACACTCGATTTTGGGTTTGCGTCTTGGCCCTTCTGTTCTGGTGTGGTTTCTATTTTGTTTATTGGGTCTGGAAGAACGAGCCTCAAAATGGAGGTGATGTTTGATGATAAAGCGGAATTTGCGTTTCTCTGGGCTTCTGGATAGTTACCGGTTCTGTGATCTTGACATCTGTTGGTCCCACGACTCTGACATCTATGATCTTGCGTCTGAATTGAGGAGTTGTTAAGTCTTCCAGGATTACTATCGCAAGGATTATTGCGGTCACAAATGCAGAAGGGATGGCGAGTAAATAAAGGAGCCGGGGAAAACGAGTGGAGAAAATTTGGTATAGATGAAGAACTTCTGTTTCCCCTCCTAAAAGATAGATTAAACCGATAGAAACCCACATCCAGGCAAAGCCGGACAGAAGAACACCGTTAACCGTTCGAATGTGCCATCCAGATGGGGGATTAGGTAAATATATTTGGTACCTCTTCAGGAGAGTTCGTACAGATTCTATTATCCAGCAGAGGAGGGTGAGAATAGAACCTATTACTCCGTATATAGCCATTGCCAGGGATGCTATCTTTAGTATGTTTAGAATGTCGGGTAATAAGTTTCCGACTGGCTTACAAACTTCGATAAATGTCTCGGGGTCAATATGCTTAACGGTTAGAAGAACTATTAGTATTAGCAAGGCTTTCTCAGGAGATTTGATAAGCTTAATAGCCTCCTTAATCACTCCCGTATTCACTACCAGGAACCTCCTGTGCGCGATTTTGTTTGCAGTTGTTAACTTTTGAATTCGCCCGATAACCGTATTTTTCCTGCAGGAACGGGGTGAAAATCAAAATCGTCAGGATTGGCGGCAGCAGGCTGCTAACTTAGGAAAATGCCAGTAAGAGTCACGAAGACGCTTTTTCCTTCTAGAAAGCCTGGGCGTTTCAGACCTGTTTTTGCCATCTGTTTTTTCTCAGGGGTAGCTTCGGAGAAATCTGAAAGCGGGGTTCTCATTGCGCTGGACCGGGGGGTGGTGCTAGGTGGACTTTCTCGAACTATTGAGGCGAAAGTGGGACACTGAGGGGAAGGCCTTCCCGGGCAAGCTCTGCCCGCTGAAGTGGATAAACAGCAAAAATTATTTCGGCCCCTGCTACGGGGGGAAGTGCACTTGGCGGGATCCCTCCAAAGGAGGTGATTTTATTTGCGTGTTCTAGTTGCAACGGGTTTGGAAGAGCTCGACGGGAGCATTTCCGACGAACTCTCCAGCCGGGACATAGAGGTGGTTGGCGAGTGCTACTACCGTGAGGGCCTCCTGTCGCTCGCAAAGGACCGCGGGGCGGACGTGGTGATTCTCTCCCCCCACCTGCCCGGGTGGACCGACATGGTGGAGCTGGTGAGGGAGCTTCGCATGGCCGGCCTGCGCGTAGTGCTCCTTCCCGGCCGCCGTGATGACGGGGAAGCTCTGGACCTGGCTCGGAAGGGGGTTGCCCTGGGGGTATATGATCTGGTCTGGGATCCGGTCAGCCCGGCGGCGGTAATTAACCGGGTGTTGAACCCGGCCACGCTGGCCGATGCGGGCGTAGAGCCCGACGAGGCGGCTGTGGGGAAGATGATGGGAGAGGAAGTAAAGGTTAAAAAAGCGGGGTTGCTTGGAAAGCTGAACCAGCTCCGTCCGAGCAGCATCAATCAAGCTGATAAGCCTGAACGGGAAAAAATGCAGGTCGGAAACGATCCGGAACAAGAGGAATCAACTCCGGGAGGAGAAGACGCCGTAGAGCCGGGCTACAAACCCCCGCAGGATACGGGTTGCGGTATTCCTGTTTTAAACAAGGTGGTTTTGGGCACCCCTAAAGCGCTTCTGGGACTTGGTAGCGAACAACTGGAGGAATGGTTCCAGGGGGTATTTGACGGCGTTCTGGAAGTAATCCACGCTTCCAGGACGCCGGAAGATTTTAAGGAAGCCGTTGAAAATTCCGCCCCGGATATAGCCGTACTTATGCGTACGGGGCCGGCCGGAGGTATAGCCGACGCTCATAAACTCGCCGCATTGGCGGTTACCAGGGTACCGGCTGTTCTGTTCATCGCCGGGGAACTCGACGATATAGGCAAAAAAATGGTTGAAGCCGCCGCCAGTGCGGGGGTACGCCACATACTTACCTGCCCGCCCGGCGGTTTCGTTTCCGGGGAAGAACTGGTCTTCCTGGTGAACTCCCTGATCCGTGAACTGAAGACCATACAAACCGAACCGGCGACAGCGGTGCAAAAAACCAAACCCAAAGAGAAACCCCGGAAGAGCGGGCGGCGGGAAAGAAAGCTCCGGTTCGCACTGCCCGGGATATCTGTTAAAGAATCCGTCCCTCTGGAAGAGGAAACCCGGGAAGACGAAGCAGAGAAAGATAAAACCCTGCACGATGTGCCGGGGAAAAATCCGGCATCCATAGTCCCCGGGGGACTTTTTGCGGTCGTATCGCCCTGGCGTCCGGGTCTTGCGGGTAGAATCGCCGCCCAGGCGGCGAGGATGTTTGCGGCCACAGAAAACGAGGTGGCCTTTATATGTGCTGCAAAGGAGAGCACGGGCGCGGTCTGGCTGGACGTGAGCGACGAGGAACTCATCATGTGCGACTGGCGGGTGCCCGGGTCGGCCGTTCCTCTGGTGCGTGACAGGCTCAAACTCTGGCCGGTGGACCCGGCAAAAGACCTGGACTGCGGCAGGGACGGCGTGATTGAGCTCATAAAGCAGGCGCGCAGAACTGCTGTGTACACGGTGGTCGATTTCGGCGGGGACGTCAACCTGGCCGGTAAAGCGGTGTTCCTCGGGCGGTCGGTCGTAATGTGCGTAGTCCCCGGCGGGGACACGGTCGAATTAAAGACGGCCATGCTCTGGTACCGGCAGCTAAAAGAGGGGAGGGAAAACGTGGTGGCGGGCATAGACCTCAGGGGGTCGCCGCCGGTTGTGCCGGAACAATTGGACCCCGTGCTGACCATACGCCATAACCCGGCGGATGCCCTTTCCGAAGCTTTGGTACAGGGAGCGGAAGGAGAGTTTTACTGGGAAAGGATGAGGAGCATTGCCAAAAAACAGACTGGTTAACGTTTTAATAGCTCTGGTCCTGGTCGTACTGTCCGGTTTCCTGGTGTGGTATATCATCGGGATTACCGCGCCGACGGTACCGGTGGTCAAGGCCCAGAAGAGAATACCTGTGGGAACGGCCATCACCGGCGACATGGTGAAGGTCCAGCCCATGGCCAGGGTGGACGTACCTCCCGACGCCGTTTCAGACGTCCGGGAGGTAATCGGCAAAACCGTAACCCTCGGCACCCTTCTGCCGGGTGACCCTGTCAGGAAGGCGCACGTGAAGGCAGGAGTGGGGAGCCTGCAGGCCCGTCTCAGCTCCCTGGCCCCCGGAAGGGTGGCCGTGGACCTGCCCGCTGAAAGCGCACTGAAGGGGCTTTCCGCAGGGGACAAAGTGATGGTCTTCGGGGAAGTGCCGGTCGGAGACGCGGCCTCGAAGACGGCGGCCACGGTTGTGGAACTCATAGCCAAAGATGCCGTGGTCATCAGTGTACCCGGGGACAAGCAGCAAAGTGAAGGCGTATTCGGCAGCACCGGGGGCGGCAAGGGGCCGGTGGTGGTGGCGGTAACGCCCGAAGAGGCCAAAAAAATCGCCAGCTCCATCGTCAGGGGCAAAAGGACTGCGATAGCCCTCCTGCCCCAGGAGGGAGTCAAATAAATGTTTGGGTTCGGCAAGAAAAAGAAGAAGGATATGGAGGAATCCAGGGAGAGCCTTATTCTATGGGGGCCTGCGGCGGAAACGGAGCATCCGAAACAAGAGGAGGAAAAGGAAAACCCCGGGATGATCGACGGCATTCCGGTCTCCCCCGAGGCCCTGCCAGGGCGGGGGAAGATAATCACCTTCCACTCCCCCAAGGGTGGGGACGGCGTGAGCACCGTGGCGGCAAACGTAGCCGCTTTATTAGCCAGACATGCCGGGACGGTGCTGGTGGACCTCAATGGGGTGGGCGCAGTAAGATCGAGGTTCGGGCTGCCTTCCGACTGCCCGGTGAACATTCTGGACTGGGAGAGTGCTGAAGACAGGCGGCACATATCGGTTTACGAGCACCAGTGCGGCCTGGCCCTGGTGCCCGGTGTGGTACACTACGACGACCTGGAGCGGGTCAATCCCGCCCTTGTTTTCCGGGTCCTCGGGATTCTGAAGGATGCCTACGAGTACGTGGTGGTGGACGCGCCGCCGGTGAACGGAACCAACCCGGCCTGGGCCGCCGCGGTGGTTTCCGACATGGTGTTCACCGTTATCACTCCCGACCGGGCAAGCATCGACATGCTCGGGGGTGCCATGAACTACCTGGAAAGGCTCGGGTGCGGGGACCGCTCGGCTGTTTTGTTGAACAAGGCCGGGGTACCCGGGGGCATACGTGTCAACGACCTGGTGGACAAAAATCCCCTGGGGATAGACTTTAAAGCCGTCCTGCCGTACAGCGAAGCGGTGATGGAGTGCAACAACAGGAGGCAGGCGGCGGCGCTTTCAAGGCCCAAAGACCCCTTCTCCCGGGCGGTGGCCGCCTTCATGGAGGTGATGGATTGAAATGGATGTAGAGCTGATCAGGAAACTGGCCGGCAACTTGAACAAAGTCGTGCCGGCCGAAATTACCGCCGCCGATACTGCACAGACTCAAGATGCAGCCATCTCCCAGGAGAATCTCTCCCGGCTCCGTGGTTACGTGCAGCTGGCCCTGCGGCAGCAGTTGAAGCCGGAGGAGCTGGGGAAATCCCGGGACCCGCTGGTGCGCTCGCGGTTGAGGAGCATAGTGATGCGCGCCCTTGTGGAGCTGGACATCCCCATAGGCAGCGGCGCGGCGGCGGCCCTGGTTGAGGAGCTTGCGGACGATCTCCTCGGCTTCGGCCCCATCGAGCAGTTCTTCTACGACCCTGAAGTAACCGAAATCAAGGTGAACCGGTACGACCTCATCCGGGTTGAAAAGCACGGCGTCGAGCGTGTGGCGGAGGGTGTGCGCTTCCGGGACGAAGAGCACTGCCGCGACATACTGGAACGTATGCTGGCCCCCACGGGGCGGCGTATCGACATCAGCAGCCCCCGGGTGAACGCCAGGCTCTTCGACGGCTCCCGGTTGATAGCCCATATCTCCCCGGTGGCCGTCGAGGGCACCACCATCACCATCCGGCGGTTCCGCCAGGACATGACGGTGGAAAACCTGCTCAAGCGGGGGGTGCTCACCCGGGAGGTGCTGGAATTCCTCAAGGCGGCCGTCAAGGCCCGGATGAACATCGTGATATGCGGGGGTACGAGCTCCGGGAAGACGACCCTCCTGAACTGCATCGCCTCCTTCATTCCCGACGAGGAGAGCATCGTCACCATCGAAGATCCTGCGGAGCTCCAGCTGCAGCACAGAAACGTCAGGCGCCTTGAGGCAAAACCGCCCAACCAGGAAGGGAAGGGGGCGGTCACCCAGCGGGACTTGATGGTCGACGCCCTGCGCATGGCCCCCAAGCGGATCATCATCGGGGAGTGCCGCGCAGGGGAAGCATTCGACATGCTGCAGGCCATGAACACCGGCCACCTGGGGAGCATGACGACCATCCACGCCAACTCGGCCCGTCACGGCACCCGGCGTCTTGTCAACATGGTCCAGATGGCCGGACTTGACCTGCCCTACGAGGCCATCATCGAGCAGATAGCCGACGCGGTGGACATCTTCATCCATGTCCTCAAAGACAGATCGGGCCGGCGGCGGCTGGACCACATCGTGGAGGTGACCGGCGTCGAGCGCACGCCCGAGGGAGTGCTCAACGTGGGGCTCAACCCCCTCTGGCAGTACGATCGTTCTTCCGGCAAACTGGTCTGGGTGGCGGAAAAATTCACCCGTGAGCGGATTTTCCGGGAAGAGGGGGGCTGGACGTGCTGACGCTTTTAAACTTTGCCGCCGCCGGGGCAACCGTTCTGGCGGCGCTCATACTTGTCTTCGGCCCGAATCTTTCCGGCCGCACCCGTTCAGTAAGGCTCAAGGAGCACAAAACAGGTAAAATACAGGACCTCCCCGTGCTGCTTGCAGGGGCCGCCGGGTGCGCCCTGGTGGCTTACGCGGTGACCGGGACGGTTTATTTTGCCGCCGCCGCCTCGCTGGGCGGCTTTTACGTGTCCAGGTGGTGGCGGGACGCGCAGGAAGCCCGGAGAAAAGAGCTCCTGCGGGCGCAGTTCGCCGACGTCCTGCAGCAGCTGGCCAGCGCGGTGCGGGGCGGCCTGAATCCCTACCAGGCCCTGGAGGACGCCGTACCGAACATGCCCCGGCCGGCCAAGGACATTTTCTTTGAAGTGCTGCGCAGGACGAGGACGGGCCAGACCATCGTCCAGGCCCTTGACTCGGTGTGCCAGGAAACTGACTGGGAAGACCTGCGGGTCCTCACCGTCGGCCTGAGCCTGTACAGCAGGACGGGTAGCGACCTGGCCGCCATATGCGACCACGCCCTGGAAGCCTACTACGAGAGGGAAAGCTTCCGGGCGTTCATCGACGCGGTTACCGCTGACAGCCGCATGACGCTGAAAATATTATCCGGGCTTCCCTTCCTCGTGGTGGGATTTGCCCGTGCCGTGAACCCGGCGTTCGCCGAACCTCTTTTCCACACGTTGCCCGGGAGCGCGGTCTTCGTGGTGTGCTGTGCGATGATCTTCCTGGGCAATGTGGTGGTTAAGAAGATGATGGCCGGGGTGTCGCAGTAGGGAGGGATAAACTTTGGATTTGCGCCTGACGGCGGCCCTGCTGGCGTCGGCGGGTATAGCCGTTTTAATGTTGAAGAAGCCGTCTCTTTTTTCGGAAGACGCCCGGGAGAGGGCGGAGGAACTGCTGGCCCGTACGGGGAAAAGGTTCTCTTCCGGCGATTCCCGCACCCTGCTGGAAAGGAAAATCGTCCAGGCGAACCTGGACATACGGCCGGAGGTGTTTGCGGGTTTGCGTATAGCCCTTCCCCTGGCCTGCATGGCCCTGTTCGTCCCGCCGGCTTTACTAGGATTCCTGGACATATACTGGGGGGTCGTCCCGGCGCTGGCGCTCTGGTTCCTGCCCGGCTGGTGGCTCAACAACCGGGTGAAAAGCCGGGTGGCCGCCATCAGGCGGGACCTGCCGGACTTCTCCATCATGTTTTCCACGGCGCTGGCCGCCGGGGCGGACATCCTGACCGCCCTGGAACAGGTGGCCTCCTCGCTGAAGGGGGAGCTGGGGGCCGAGATTCAGCGTGTCTGCCGCGATATGGCCGTAGGGAAAAGACGCACTGACGCCCTGGCGGAGATGGCCGCCCGGTGCGGGGTGGACGAGTTGACCGCCCTGGTGAGGGTCATCGAGCAGGCCCAGCGTTACGGCTCACCCCTGGCTGAAACGGTGAAGCAGCACGCCGCCCAGATGCAGATCCTCCGCCGTTACGAAGCCCAGCGGGTGGCCGGGGAACTGGGGGTCAAGATCATCTTCCCGATCATCATGTTCATCCTGTTCCCCATGCTAATCCTGGTGGGTTTCCCGGTCATCTGGCACCTGATAGCTGCCCTGGGCAATTAAGTTAAAGGAGGTGATATCTGGTGCTGAAAAAAATTAAAACCCTGGCGAGCAAGTTTCACCGCGACCAGTCGGGGGGCGGAATTGCCGAGTACGGCCTGATCCTGGCCCTGGTGGCGGTGGTATGCATTGCGGCTCTCACCGCTCTGGGCGTTGCCCTGGTGAACAAGTTCAATAGGGTCAAGGAAGCCCTGGACAGCACGGGCTAGTCAAGATCCCCGGGTTACCAAACCCGGGGATTCTTTTGGAAGGTTATGGAAGGGGGTCATACTACGGAACGATTAGCCGCGGAACACACCGACCGGGCCTTCTACGTCGGGCTGGCCCTGCTCGCATATGGCGTTTTTTGCTCGATTATCACTTTAACCATTGCGGCCGCATACAGCTTTTGGGAACTTTTTAAAGACAGGGGGAATTATTGAATGTCGATTGAGTTTCCGGTCATCATTGCCGCCGTCGTAGCTCTTGCGGCGGCTTATATGGACGCCAGGTGGGAAATGACCATCCCGAACTGGTTGACGTATCCGACTATCCTCGGCGGTGTGCTCCTGGATTTATGGCTGGGGAGGTATGATTACCTTGTCGGTGCCCTGGTAGTGTTCGTGGCAATGTTTTTATGCTGGATGTTCGGCTGGATAGGGGGCGGGGACATGAAACTTGCCCCGGGGCTGGCGCTTTTCCTGGGACCCCTACCGGTGCTGTACGGGGTGGCCCTGGCGTCCGCCATCTTCGCCATATGGGGCGGCCTTAAAGCCTGGCGCGGTACGGGCCGTCCGGCGGCCTTCCTGATGGTCCTGGTGGGGAGAATGCCCGGCGGGGCGGTACCCCTGGCGGTGTTGATGGGTCCGCTGGCGGTGGGGTTGAAAGTGCTGGGAGTATGAGAGTGAAAAGCGATGGTGCGGGGCTGTTGTGTAGAAAGGAGTTGGCATGAAAATGTGGAAAGAACTTAGAGAAAGACAAGCGGCGATAGACCGCTACGTCTTTCGGTTAAGGGAAAACTCGCTGGGATATGTCTTAGCCCTGATCTTTTACGGTTTAACGTTGCCTCCTTGGGCGTTCATCATAACCTTGAAAACGGCGTTATATTACACCACATTACTCCGCGGTGGTATGCCGGATCTTCCAGGGAAGGTTATTATAACTTTCCTTTGCATGTTCATTCCGGTAACGTTATATTGTTTGGCCCCGTACCTGGCATTAAGCTGGATAAGCCTGCTACTGAAGTTTGCGGAGTTGGTGAGGATTTTTATGGTTAAATTACTAAAGAAAGTCGGGTTTGGGGAATATGGTTTTTTGACCAGGAAAGAGCTGAAGCACGGTTGTATATTCTTCGGGGACGGTGTCCGGGATGATTAAGCCGGATACTCTTTCCCTTTTCTGGTTCTGGTACGTTTTTATGCCCGGCTTGATTTACGTGTGGGTCAACAGGACATTTCGGGGCAAAAATATCGCCGCGTATCTATGGGAATCTTTTGTTTGCGGGATAATCCTGGCTGCTTCCGGGATAGTTCTGACGTTAGTGGTTTGCTACTTTTCTGGAGGATATAGTGATGCTCTGCTGTTCTTAAGCGCCCTTCTTTACGTAAATAAAGAAGGTCTGTTGTGGCTTCTCGAATGGAACGAGCTTGCTTTTTTCTACTTATCCTTGAGTTGCCTTGAGATATATATGTTGGCCGCAGGGTTTGGGGTTGGATTCAGGCGCGTTGCCGAAATGGGCTTGTTCGCCAATAAAAAACCAAGGATAACGCCCAGTTCGGCCCTGGATATAGAGATGCTTGAGTTCCGCAAAAGAAACGAGGCTCCTTGGGTAACCATATACTTGAAAAATGGGGTGAAGGTTGAAGGGGAATGCTGCGCTTATACATTTACCGAACCGCGGGAAATTTCAATAATAGCAGATTGTGGGAAAATAGTCGTGCCTATAAATGCGGAAGTTGTTGCTATTGAGTTAGTTGGGAGAAAAAAAAGAAACCAGGGTGGCAGTAAGCTGGTTCCTCTTCCCCGGCATTAGCCCGGCCCCGCCGGGTTTTTCGTATTTGGGAGCTGTTTTTACCCCGCTCATGCTATAATATTCCAGAAGGTAGTGGTCCCTGGAACAAAAGTTTCCATTCCTACGTCTAATACCTTAAAAAAAGGAGTGATGTTAGTCTGCTGAAATTTTTCTGGTTCATCATCATGCTGGCGCTCTTCGTGATCTTCGTGCCGGGCATGCGCCCGGTATAGGAAACTAACGGAATAAACCTTCCAGAAAGGAGAGGTCTTATGCGGAAACTGGCTGTATTGTTTGTTACGGCTCTAATGCTCCTGGGCTTTACTACTTTTGCGTGGGCGGAAACGCAGTATGACCCTAACAGCGGCCCATCTAATTTAGACAATGCGACGCACGGGGTTGATAGAGGTTTCATTGACGGTTCTGTGCCCGTCTATGGAGGCGGGGATTCGGGTGGTGTTGCTAAACCCATCACCATCGTTGTGAACGGGAATGAGATCCGGCCCGACGTTGCGCCGTTCATAAAGGACGGGCGCACCTTCGTGCCCTACCGGTTCATAGCGGAAGCGCTGGGTTGCAGGGTGGACTGGGACGGTAAAAACCAGAAAGTGACCGCCGAGAAGGACGGCCTGAAGGTGGTCATGTACGTCGGCAGGAAGGCCGCCTACGTCAACGGTATGGAGAAGCAGATGGACGTGGCCCCGCTGGTGAAGTCCGGACGCACCTTCGTCCCGGTGAGGTTCATCAGCGAAGGATTGGGGTACAACGTCAGGTGGGAAAGCGAGACCTGGACGGTGGTCATCAGTTCCCGGGACTACGACCCCGGCCAGGAGTTCCAGAAAGTCAGCTACAATTATGTGCCCAGCATAGTCACTGACGGCGTGTTCTGGACAGGTGGCTATAACCCCTTCAACCGGTAGCAATTGGGGAATGCCGGAAGAAAGGAACGATCAGGCTTAATCGCCTGACGTTTTTATTTTTTGAAAGAAAAACTTGAGGAGAGCAAAGGGGGAATGCACGTGCGCAGGATTCTCGTCGTATTTCTGATTCTGGTGTTTTTGTTTGCTTCGGCGTTTCCGGCGCTCGCGGCGACGACGTCCGGATGGGGTTTGTGGAAGGACGTGACCACCTTCGGATTCGACGACTACCACACCAGGGTGGGGGACAATACTAACTTCCCGGTGATGTGGCCCGCCTGGTACGCCTTCCAGAACCCGCCCGAAACTTCCTACTCCCAGCCGTTGATCCTGGACGGGGACTATTTCGGCAAGGACCGCCCGGTGGTCATCGCGGCAATAGGAAAAGCCCTGTGCGGGTTTGTTTCCAAACAGGCCAAGCCCGACGGGAAATGGCAGCCCAACCCGCCGGTCTGGTCCCTGCCCCTGAAGGGTGACGGCCCGACCAAGAGCCACCCGACGCTGGTGGATCTCAACGGCAGGAAGCTGGTATTCATCGGCACCGAGCATGACAGCGCAGTGGGCGGGGCCTGGCTCCAGGTGTTCGACGTTACGGACTTCGACCACCCGAAGGAAGTGTTCCGCGACTGGTCGAAACTGATTCACGACGTGGTCTCTGCCCCGGTGGTATACAACTGGTGTGGCCACCTGGTCGTAATCACTACCGCTGGCGATACAGGCCGGATAGTGCTCTGGTTAGGCCTGGATAAATTAAAAGACGATGGGGTAGTCAGTACGGGAGAAATAACCACGGGTTATCTTGCGCTTCCCGGCCGCACATCGTCCACGCCGAGCATCGTGAAGCTCGCCGACGGGTCCGACGGTTTAGCCGTGGGCGTGGATCAGGGGCTATACAGCGGCAAGCTGGCAATCTACAAATTTAACGATATCCTGAGTGAGAACAACGGAAAAGTGCATTTAAAGGGCAAAGACCCATTCAGAACAATCGACCTCCCCTCCGGCCTGGTGGCCAGCTTCTCGGTCAGCGGGGACCGCACGAAGCTGTACTTCGGGGACTGCCGGAGCCGGGTGTACTGCTACGACACGCGGGCGCTGAAAGGCGTGTGGGTGAACACCGCTGTCGCCGGCACCTTCTCCAACCGCTCCCCGGCCCTGCTCCCGGGTACGGTCTTCTTCCCGGCAGTGGGCGGCACCAGCTCGGGTGACGTAAACTCCGAAGGCAGGGTGATCGCCGTCGACCGCAACACCGGGAAGACGATGTGGGTTGCGAATTTCGACTCCCGGGCTCAAACGGCCCCGGCGGTCTGGGCGGTCAACGGATACGGCAGCATTGTCCTTGAAGGTACGCGCGGCATTCCCGGCAAATCCTCCCCGGCGATGGCCTTGCTGGACGCGGGCACCGGTGAGAAATACGGGTACATCAACCTGCCCGTGTCCAGCAGCGGCGGGTCCTACGCCGCCGGTGTTTCCGGCGAGATCTCCGTAGCCCACGACCACCTGGTGGTCACGACAAACGAGGGCATATACGCCTGGAGCGCCATCCCCATCGACCTGGAGGCTGTTTCCATCGACTCCGGCGTGCCCAAGGGCCAGAAGGCTAAAGTGGGGCAAAAATACACCGCCACCGTGGTCTTCAAGTACAAACAGGACCCCGGTATTGAGTGGCCATTGGACAAAATACCCGTGGCGGCGTTCCACGTAATCGGCGACGCAATCAATAAAGCGAGTTTAAAGGACGAAACGGGCGCACCGCTGCAGGTTTACGAGGGCAACAAGCAGCAGGTTATCTCTCTCAACAAGCAGGGTGACACGGTGACGGTCAAGTTCGACTGGACGGCCCAGCCGGGCTCGAAGAAGCTGGTCGCCGCCTTGAACACGTTCTACCCGGACATCATGAACCCGAAGCTGGTGCGGTACTATCCCGAACTGACCGAGAAGAACAACCTGGTGTCCGTCAATATCGAGGTTGAGGGCCTCCACGACGTCAAGGCCACCCTCCTGCCCGCCAAGACGGTCTGGAAGACGATTCCCGGGAGGGACGTGAAAATAATCGTAACCGGCAGGGCGACCAGGAAGGACAACAACGGCAGCGAAATACCGGTGAGGTTCACGGTGAGCGGTCCGGGCGGGCCTGTAACGAAGACGGTGCGGCTCGGGCCGGGGGACAGCGAGAGGACGATTTACACCTTCACCACGTCCACCCCGGGGACGTACAGGTTCCGCGCGGAAGCGTGGCCGGCCGACAGCTCCTGGGAGGACGCCTACCCGCCGGACAACGTGGCTGAAACCACGGTTAGGGTGGAGGTGGTACAGCTGCCGCCGAAAGACAGTAAGATCCATGCTGAGTTGATTGGGGATTAGGAACGAAGGGGGAACGGCGGGGCCGGGGGTGACCCGGCCCTATCGTTTTTCAGGAGAGTTTCCGTCTGTTGCTGAGTTCCTACCTGTATTGGTACCATTTTGCGAAAAGAAGGAGGTGACGGTAAACAAGATGACGTTTAAAGTTCTCGCTATTTACTTTAAAAAGAAAATCGTCGAGCTGAAAAAAGGCCGTCCGCGTCTCTATTTTGATATCTTGCATGGAGAATGCATAATCCTGCCTGACGTTGCAATCTGGACCGGTTACGGTTTGTATCTGGCGGCTGTGCTTCTTGCGGCATGGCAGGACGGGTGGGAGCCGGCTTTTGTTGTTAGAGCACTAACGGTGGGCGGATGGTTGCTGGTTTCCCATCTTGCCGTTGTTGTCTTTTACCTTGCTTACCTGGTATGGAAGGATTTAGTACGAGAGCGTCGAAACGAATGGGTAGACCTGTCGTGGAGCGAGATCCGGCGAGGTGAAATTGATTTTGAGAGGTGGTGCCGTTAGTGGCCGGGCTGACTCTTGCAGTGCTTTTGTTTTTGTTGATGGTATATGTTCCGGGTAATGTAGCACTGGGCATAGCCGGGCGGCGACGGGCGGAGCGATCCATGTCGGATGCTTTGATTATCGGTTCCGGTGTGTTCGTAATAGTTTTCGGGACCATGGGAGCGCTGCAGATCACCGGTCGTTCCGGCATTTTCGAGCGCTTCGTGAATACAATCATGGCCGCCAGCGGGGTCGTGCAGGCGAAGCCGAGCCCCGAGGCCATGTTAATAATGTTTTCGTTCGAGTATATGGTGGCGTTTATTTTAGGATTGATAGAGTTGTTCAGGGTGAGCGGCAGGCCGTGGGACCAACGCGGGGCAGTAATAAAGGTAAAACCGGGTGATTCGCTGTTGGAAACGCTGATTGCATACCGCAAGGCCGGATTGCGGCCGAACGTGGTTATTCATCTGAAAGAGGGTCACAAGGTGGAGGGAGAATGCCTCCGTTACAACTGGAATGGGAAAACAGCGTTTCTGATCGGGGACGCGGATAACCCGGAAAAACAGATATGGGTCGGTCTAGACGAGGTTATTAAAATCGAATTTGTAAATCTTGATTTCCTTGAGATTGTGGAAAGAGATAAAGAAAAGTCCCTGGAGTTATTGCAAAAAATAGAAGCTCACAGAAAGGTGTTCAACTGGATATCCCCTGGTTACGGGGATGAAGTGTATGAAGGGAAAATTAAGGCGATTAAAAACACCCTTTCGTTGAATGATTCAACGGTCCCCGGAGCTGTTGAACCAAGAAAAACTATCAATAGCAAAGGAGCGTGAATGCTAATGCGTAAACTGACCATTCTACTAACCGGCCTTCTCCTGGCCCTGTCGATTTCCACTGCCCCTGCCGTAGCCCAGGAAGGAGCAGGAGTGCAGGGAGACGGAAACCCTGCAAAGTCTGCTGTATTTGCAGTGGGAATCAAGGAATACTTTTTGGGGAATTCACCGGTAGGGGTTAAGATAGACGCCGCCCCGTTCGTGGCAAGCGGCAGGACTTACGTACCCTTGCGTTATCTGGCCAATGCCCTGGGGGTGGAAGACAGGTACATAACCTGGGACGCAAAGTCCGGTCTGATCACGCTGAGTCAGCCGGGGCATCCCGCGATTGAGTTGAGTATTGGCAGCAAGCGAATAAAAACCGGCGGCCAGGCTGGGCAGATGGACGTGGCCCCGCTGGTACGCAACGGGCGGACGTACCTGCCCGCCCGCTGGGTGGCCGAGGCCCTGGGTTACCAGGTCGAGTGGGACCGGTCCAGGAACTGGGTCGTATGCTGGCCCAGGGGTGAGTCCAAGCCGGACGTGAACCGGATAAGCCAGAGCCTTCGCGGCTGGAAGTGGACGGAAGTGGGCTACAAGCTGCCGGACCCGCAGGGAGAGTTGATTGATAGGGAAGAATCCAGAGGGCTCATGGACCAAGCTTACAGGACTAGAGCAGGTTTGACAATGGCGTTTTACTATAAACTGGGTTATATTGACAATAGAGAGTTGGCATTATATATCTCTCTACCGGACGACCCCTATAACCCGGGAACCCTGGAGGCTTTCGACCAGGCCGAAGCGATCCTGGCGAGCAAATTCGGAACCCGATTCGCGAGCGAGGTTATGAGTTGTGCGCGCCAGCATAAGAGCTGGAGGGACAGCACGCCTGCAACATTTTTTATGGCGCCCAATGGGCAGAAAGTCAGGGTACATGGAAGCGATTCGATTGAAATCATGATCTATAAAAGTTAGAGATGTAGAGTGCCGCCTGGAAGGCGGCTTTATCTTTTTTGGGGGGAAACAACTGAAAGGGGGTGGTTAGGTGAAGAAGTTTTTCACCCCCCGTACAAAAGGGAGGGAGAAAGAGGTGAGATGAATGCGTCTCGTTAAACGCTATGTGTCCCTGGCCATGATCCTAGTCATGCTTGTGACAATCTTTCTACCCCTGGTCCCTGTAGCCTGGGCCTACGTGGACGATGACAAGAGCGACCTGCCTATAGGAAGTGGTAAGGGAGCCTATATCACAAAAGGAGACAATGCTAAGTACGTCCAATCCGGCAACTATAATTACATAAAACTTGCTGACATCTACTCCAGGAGCGGTACTACTCTTGGCAAGGGGATGTACTTCGAGAAGGCTGGCTCCCCTTTGGCAGAAGGCTACGTAATGCTCAAATGGTCGCTCATATCCGACTGGGCGGAAGAACTGAACGGCAACCCGGATTTCGTCAACTCTCACCTGTGGGGCCTGGGGAACATTATCACCGCCGAGGGGTACACCGCCAAGAGGATTCACATCCGCGACCTGGCGGACCTCTGCGGTACGAGTGACGTCAGCTGGGACAAGTCCCAGTACAAGGTGATCATCGGGATCACCCAGAACCCTACGGCCTTCATTGGCGGGCCGACGCAGGCCCGGCAGGGCGACACGGTAAGCATACCGATCAGGGGGACGTCCTACGTCACGTCTTCCGACTGGAGGAACAAGATATCCTACGAATTTTACGCGGACAGCCAGAAGCTGAAAAGCAACAGCCTGAACTCCAGCAGTTTCAGCGATTCAGTCAGCTACCAGGTGACCAAGTCCCCCGGGAGTACCATTACACTGCGTTTAAAGGTGACCGACGGGGTTGGACGGAGCACGGAAATAACCAGGACCCTGCAGGTGGTAACGGACCCGGTGCCGCCTCCGCCTGATCCGCTGGACCCGCCGGATCCGCCGGATCCACCGCCGCCGCCACCACCTCCGCCTCCGCCGGACATGGAGCCCGTGGCGGACTTCACGGTCTCCAACCCAAACCCGGAGGAGAACGAGAGCGTCACCCTGCGGGACGCTTCCGAGCACCCCGGGGAGGAGTACGGCGAGCGCATCGTTTCGTGGACGTGGGTCATCGAGGGCGTTGGCACCAAGACGGGTAAAACGGTGAGCGTGAGCTGGCCCGTGGCCGGGACGTACAAAATCACCCTTACCGTCACCGACCAGGACGGCGACAGCGACAGCAAGACCAAGTCGGTGGTGGTGGCCGCAGCGCCGCCGGTTGCCAACATATCGGTTAGTCCCACGCGCATACTGGCGGGCCGGGAGGTGACCATCAGCGGTGACGGGAGTACGGCCGGCGGAGGCCGGACGATCTTGCTCGATCAGAACGAGTGGCAGATTATCAGGCCTAACGGTTCGTTGAAGTGGTCGGGAGTGCAGCGGTACCCGGCTAACCCGCCGCCGCCCAATCAGATGTTCGACTCACCTGGCACCTGGAAGGTGAGGCTGCGGGTGACGGACTCCGGCGGCAACAAGTCGGAGTGGGCAGAGGAAATCGTGGAGGTTTTGTCCGACCAGCCGCCGGTGGCGGACTTCTGGGTATCAATCGGCGCGGTGCGCAATACGGTGGATAATTTCAGCCTCACCGTTTATGATCAGTCGCAATTGCCCGTGCCGGACGCCTTTGAAGACCGTATCTTCCGTCGGACCTGGACCCTGATTTACGATAAGAACAATAATGGGGTTTTCGGGGATAGCGCGGATGAAATCATTTCGGCCGCCGATACCAATAAGAGTGCCCGCATCCTCCAGAGCTCCAACAACGATCCCAATCCCAAGCTGGTCTTTTACCAGACAGGCCGGTACAAATTGACTCTTAAGATCCAGGAGGAATGGTACGGTTGGGGCAAATGGAACCCCGGCCTCCAGGCGGATACCAGCTCCAAACCCAATAATGAATGCGTGATAACCGTCCAAAACCTGCCGCCATACGTGAGCATTGGCACCAGTCGTCCCGAGCCTAAAGCAGACATCCTTTTTGTTTTGGGGCAAATCGATAACAAGAGGGATTACCTCAATGCCTTTAACGCCAACCTGCCCGGCTTCTTGGGGAAGCTGGCGGAATACGGCATTGACGCCAGAGCCTATCAAAACGATGCCATGAGTACGGGCAGTGTCACCCGGGTAGATCAATCAGATTACTATATTTACCTTATAGGCGACCCGACTGCTCCCATTTATAAGGTATACGTCCAGCGCAACGGCGGCGGCTTCCATGTGGAGCGGCGAGATCAAAGTGGTAATTACGTACTGGCCTTAAAGACGGTTTCCTACGGAGGCAACGACATCGACCTCCACGCCGACGGCCATGGTTATGGCTACGGCGTCACCGTGGATAACAACGGGCAAATTGTAACCAATTTCAGGTGTGGCCACGATGATTCTTACCGTACCATCTGGGTGGACGCCAATGGGGTCATTCACGTAAGGTACTACGTTGCATGGGATCAGGGTTATAACTCCACCCAGATATGGGACTTCTATGACGGCAAAGTAGAACTGGTCAAAACCAACACCGACGGGAGAACTCCCTATCGCACCTTAACCCAAGAAGATGCAGATACGATAAGGGTTTACGGCAGCCATTCCGGTACCTGGGAACTAACCTATACGCTGAACTACCCTCCTACGCTGGGCAAGTTGCAGGAGGTTTCCCAGGGAACGCCCTGGCGGTCTGGTGTCACCCGATTCCTGGTCTTGATGAACAATGCTACATTCCAGGATTATAGCCAGAAGGCACAATTTGTAAGTTATATGAAGAATAACAGCATAGGGTTAATAGCTGAAGCAGGTGCCGCAAACTACAGCCAATGCAACCAGCTGGTCAGTGAAATCGGCAGGGATATAGTCTTTACTATAAACGATGCAGCTTCCGATCTTAACGAGATAGCCAACTACATTATCGACTTGCTGGGTCAAAGAGATATGCTGGCCAACGTGGTTCTGGTGAATCAAAAGTTTATTACCACGTCAACAGAAAACGACCGGGAATCAGATGCCATAATAGCCCGGGTCTGGCAGTATTACCACGATCCCAACACTATTATGGGTTACACCTTGTCAAATTCCTGGGGCTTGAACACGGACGTTCATGGCAAAACTTTCAGCCAACCCCTCACTTCTTTCTCTAAACCTGGAACCTACACCGTCAAATACCGCATCCAGGACCAGCCACCCAACTCGCCCTACTGGAACGACCCGGACGCCGGGCGCAAGTGGTCCCAGTGGGCGGAGATGAAGATCTACGTCCACAGGAGGCCGGTGGCAGCGTTCACGGTTTCCAACTCAAACCCGGTTGTGGGACAGACCATAGTCTTTACCGACCAGTCCTACGACCCCGACCTCCAGTATACCGACCCGGAAGGCAAGAAGGGGATAAGGACGTGGGAGTGGCAGTACCGGGTCAACGGAGGGAAGTGGATCACGGATAGCAAGCCACCGGCAGCAATTACCGAACCGGGGACGATGGACGTGCGGCTGCGCGTCCAGGATGCACTGGGCGCCTGGTCCGACTGGGCGTACAGGTCCATAAACGTGCAGAACCGCAAACCCCGGGCATATTTCGAGGCCAGCCCCAACCCGGCAGGCAAGAACGAAACAGTTACCCTGGTCGACCTTTCCACGGATCCGGACGGGGATAGAATCGTGGCCTGGGAATGGACTATCGTGGGGGGAACCAGCAGTAACCGCATCACCGAAGTCCGTTTGCGCGGGAACAGTGAATCGAACTACGACTACGGCTACCTGTACGGCTGGAACGGCTCGTCCTGGGTACAGATGGCCCGTTACTCCGGTAGTTATGATGTTGTGGTCAACGCCGCATCGTTCGGCAATATTACGAAGCTGAAGGTACGGCTGACCACGGACGGCAGCGTTATCTGGAGCCCGACCTATGTGGAGGCGTACCAGGTAACAATAAACGGCCAAACGGTAACACCGAGGGGTCTTTACCTGACCACTTCAAGCAATTACCAGAACCTGTGGAGCGGCGAGTGGACGGCTCCCCAGGTACCCACCGAGAGCAAATACTACACTAAAAACCTCACCCTGTCCTGGGCCAACCCCGGGTCCTACCGGGTGACCCTGAAGGTGAAAGACGAGCACGGTCTCTGGAGCGACCCGTATACAGGTACCGTGACTGTCGAAGACCGCCTGCCCAACCGGCCACCGGTGGCCCGCATGACTGCCCGGAGCCCGGTCTATGCCGGGGAAACCCTGACGGTGAACGGCACTTCTTCCTACGACCCCGACCCGGGTGACTACGTCAGGAGAGCTTACTGGCGCTACAAACCGCCCGGGGGCGACTGGGTGGGGCCGTACACCCAGATCAGGGGAGCTGCGGATTTCCTGAAGTTCAGCATAGTGCCGCGGGATGACCAGGTAGGCCAGTGGCAGTTCGAACTGGTGGTGGAGGACTCCCGGGGAGCGTGCTCCACCCCGGCGGTGCTGACCGTAGAGGTCAGGGAAGGTTTTGAGGTGCACGGAAGTATCGAGCCCAATCCCGGCGAGAGGGGCAGGAACGTCACTATCAAGGCGTCTGCCGTAAGGCCCTCGGATGGCCAACCGGTGTCCGTAGACAGCATGAAGGTGATCATCCCCCTGCCGCAGAAACCCGACGGCAGTGCCGCCCTGCCGCCGGGTTGGTCCTCCCGCGAAGCCTGGATGACCTACAACCCGGGGGACAAAACCTGGTACTACACTTATACGATACCGGAGCGCACGGTGCGGGGCCGCTGGCCGGACGACGGGTTCTACCTGGTCAAAGTGGTCGGATACCGCAGCGGCGCGGCTAAGGAAGACGTGATGCAGTTAGAGATCAAAGGACACATCCTGAGAAGGTTGATCATCAGGACCATCTCCTGGTAATCATGCAAAACCCCTCCTCTCTTTTTCAAGAGGAGGGGTCTTTTTTATGGGGGTGATGCCATATTCGAAAGAGAAGGAACGGGAGTATCCTCTTGATGAACCGCGACGAACGGGGCTCGATAGTGGTTGAATTCGGCCTGGTCGCGCCGCTTTTCATTACATTGATTGTTTTCCTGCTCGTTTTCGGCCTTTGGCTTTACAACAGCTCGGTGGCCGCTCAGGCAGCACGCATGGCCGCCCACCACCTGGCCGTAACAGGGGACGCCCGGGAGTCCCGCGACCAGGCCATTAAGCACCTCAGAACGGCTTCCATTGCAATAGACGGAATGGACGTGATCGTCTGGAGGGATGGGGACACGGCCCGGGCACAGGCGAGCCTGTCCATGAAAAACTTCTACCCGGGCCTGCCCAAACTGCTCGGAGGGGGCGGGTGGAACGGCCCCATAAAAATTCAGCGGAAGGCGGGGTGTGTCATTGAGTACAGGTTCAGGAACCCTTACGAATTCAACTGACCGTGGTCGTAAACAACTTCACGGTGATGCAAAAGGGGTGATCCTGGTGGAGTTCGCCGCTGCATCCCTGGTGCTGGTCATCTTGTTCCTGGGGATGATGACCCTCTGGGGCGTGCTGAACGACTATGCCAACATAAACAAGGTATGCCGCGAGGGGGCCCGTGAAGCGGCCCTGACCGGGAGCGAATATGCCGGCTACATGAAAGCCCTGGAGGTGGCCTGGGTATGGGGCCTCAAGCCTGAGCGGTTGTCGGTGGAATTCTATCCGGACAGCGGGAGTAACAAGCGGCTGGTGACCTGCGTGGTAACCTACCGGGCGCCCCTTTTCTCCCGGAACTTTCCCGCCCTGGCCGGTAAAGGCAGTCTTGATGAAGTAACCTTGAGAAGTGAGGCCACATTCGGATGGTGGGATTTCACATGAGCAAACTGTTGAGTGACGAACGGGGGAGCATACTGCCCATAGTCGCCATGGTGGTGGCCGTGGCTTTCACCCTGGCGGCCATCGCCCTTGACTTCGCCCGGTACAAGGTGGCCTCGGAGAAACTTCAGACGGCGGACGACGCGGCCGCCCTGGCCGCGGCAATGACCGCCGACCGTTACGTTACCCTGGAGATAGACATGGGCGAGTACACCACCTGCTGCGGGGATGAAGAATGCGATCCCTGCTGTGAACCCTGCGGCACGACTGTAGTCTCGGGCCTGGAAAGAGACCTCATCGACAACGGCGGATGGGCAAAATACTGCTGCGACTGCGGCGGGTGCTCCTACACCATACTGGATCGCTGGGTGGAGTTCAGGGGATCCAATGCGATAACGGCTGCCGAAGCCATGTTCGAGCTCAACCGCCCGCCGGAAATGGACGCTGCTGAGGGGGGTGACGCGAGGATAACGGGAATAACCGTCTACGACGACAGGAACAGCCCTTACTACCCGTCCGTCGTCGTCAGGACTTTCGGCCGGGTGAAGACCCTGGCGCTGAACTTCCTGGACAGGTTCGCGCCGGGTAATTTCGATTACATTTCCGCAAACAGGTGCGGCCAGGGAGGGACGTTTTATTACGACCTCAACGGGAGGTGGCACCGGGCGGCGGAAGATGCGTGCAATTAATCAACCGGAAGAAAGGATGGTGCCCTTGCAAAAGTTAATCAGCGGGAGCTTTTTCGTGGCGGCCTCAATATTTCTCGCCATCAAAGGCTCCCCGGACGTGGTGACTGCCGGAGCCGTCCTGGGGAGCGCTTTGTGCGCCGGGTTCGTCTCATCGAAACAGCACCTGAAAGCAGTAATACTCGGAGCTGCCCTGGTGGCGGTTTCCCTGGTCCTGCAATCAATTGCGGGCCGGTGTTCCACGTGCATTCAGGCGGACATGCTCCTGGCTGCCGGCGTGGTGACCTCATCCATGGCAGCGAGGGAATACAGGCTCCGGGTAGTGAGCGGGGTGCTGGTTCCGGCCTTGATCGCCGCCGTGATGTTCTGGGGTCCGGTTCCGGGGCAGGGCGGCCCGGGGCAAGAAATGTTCGGCAGGTACATTGCGGCCGCACAGGACGGGAAAACCATCAAACTCGATACGGCCCTTAAACCCGTCCTTCTATTTTCCCCGGAGTGTCCCGCCTGCCGGGAAGCCTTAAAGCAATTAATCAACAGGGATCCGGCAGGGAAGGGATGGCAACCTGTCCTCGCGCAGGGTGACCCGGTTGAAACGGAACGGACACTCAAAGGCATGGGTTATACCGGGGAAATCTCCCGCTTCCGGTGGAGAGGTCCGGTTCCCATCATGATCTGGACGAAAGACGGTAAGACCCGGAGCACCCACAACGTGCGGGAAATGCTGGAGGTGGTGCCCGTTGAGCCTTGAGGTGTGCAGCCTGATCAACTTCTCGTCGGCCCTGGCCGCATCCGAGTAGCCGAACAAAACTAAAAAAAGGGAGGGGAATGTTGAATTGTCTAAACTGCCGAAGCTCAGTCTCAAAAAGAAAAATACTTCCTTCTGGGTGGCCGTGCTGTTGAGCCTGGCCGCCGCCTTCTCGCTCTACGCTACCTTTCACCTGATTTACCGTCCCGTCAAGGTGGTCATGGTGACCAAAGAAGTCCGGCCGGGGGAACAGATCCAGAAAGATGCACTCAAGGAGGGCACGGTATTAGCCGGCGACCTCAACCCCAAAGCCGTCAGGTCACTTGATGCGGCTGTAGGAAAATATGCCGCCTCGCCGTTATACCCCGGGGAACAGCTCATCGCAGACCGGCTGGTGCAGGACCCAGATAAGGCGACGGGGGCTTTCAGCTACCTCCAGCCCGACGAGACGTACGTCGGCTTCAATTCGGAAGAAGCCCGCTGGCCCAAGGGTATAAAGGAAGGGGATACCGTCACGGCGGTGGCCGTTATGGACACCGAAGCCCGCATTGTCGGCAAGAAGCTCAAGGTGATCGGTACCGACAAACCCGTTCCCGTACTGGGGCAGGTGCAGGTGATGAAGCAGGCCGTGCCGGACAACGCCTCCACCATCACCATCGCCGTGCCGCGCAACATGGTGGCTGATCTGTTGTATGCGAAGGTCAAATCAAAGGCTTTTTATCTCCTGCCGGAACACCCCAAACTGGTATTCCAGGGAGAGGGAGAAATTGTTACGGCTGAAAGCGGGCCGCAAAAACAACAGTAGGGGGGATGCTGGTTGGAATTCCGCGACATTCTAAAGCAGGTCAGGTACCGCGTGGTAAAAAAATACGGCGACCTGTTCCTGCAGGACTGCGAGGACCGCACAAGACAGGAGGGGGTCATCAGGAAGGAAATCAGAGACCTAGTGGGACGGGAGGACCTTGCTCTTGAAAAGGAAGTCATCTCCTACCTTATCGGCCTCGGGCCGGTGGAACGGTTCCTGGAAGAGCCGGACGTCAACGAGATAATGATCAACAAAAGGAATGAGATCTGGGTCGAACGTGCCGGCAAGAAAATGGAGCGGGTTGATGTGGAGTTCGAAAGCGACGAGGAACTGCTGGCGTTTGTCCACCGTATAGTGCACCGGTGCGGCCGCCGGGTGAACTTCAACAAACCTTTGGTAGACGCCCGACTCCCCGACGGGTCGCGGGTGAACGCAGTGGTCCCGCCTTCGGCGCCCAACCCGGTGGTCACCATCAGGAGGTTCGTGGTCAACTATTTCTCCGAGGAAGACCTGATAGCCCAGGGATACATGAACCGGGAAATGGCCGGTTTCTTCCGGTACGCCGTCAGGGGCAAGCTGAACATCATCGTGTGCGGGGCCACCGGTTCCGGTAAAACGACTTTTCTCCGGCTCCTGGCCAGCTACATTCCAGAGAATGAAAGGCTCATTGTTATTGAAGACACCCGGGAACTGGCCCTGGACCACCCCCACGTGGTGTCCCTCGAAGCGTGCGAAAAGGCCAGCATATACGAATTAATGGTAAACTCCTTACGCATGAGGCCCAACCGGATCATCCTGGGAGAGGTGCGGGGGGCCGAGGCTTTCGAGCTCCTCCAGGCCATGGGCACGGGCCACGAGGGAAGCCTCACATCGCTTCATACCAACTTCGGCAAAATGGAAGCCATACACCGGTTGGTCAGGGCTATGATCCGGGTGGGCGGCATGACCGCCGAAGACCTGATCGCCCAGATTGCCGAGACGGTGGACATAACCGTGTTCATAAAAAAGTTTCCCGACGGCAAACGAAGGATTACCCACGTGACTGAGGTGATGAGCGAAGGAGGCCGGCCCGTATTCAACGACATCTACCGGTACGACTACGCAGGCGCAAATCACGTGGCCGTGGGGAGGCTTAGCGACGCAACCCTTGAGCGTATGCGGGAAAACCTCCTGGGTGAGCCCCTTCCCGCCATCGCTCCCTTCGGGAAAAAGCCGGAAGGGGGTAAAACATGCTTGGCGTTGCATGCGCTTTGATCGCCGCGGCAGCTCTGGCCTGGCACATTGCGCTTAAGAAAGAAAACCCGGTTGTCTCCGGAGTGAGGGGCCTGCTGGCCCGGGCGGAAGCCGAAAGCGAGGCCATGTTCCTTGCCCCGGGAGGGAAAAAGGATACCGGGTGGAAGCTGCACCGGCTGGGCGTAAGGATTGGCTACCGCACTTTTCTTTTCCTGGTTGGTGCGGTGGGAGTCTTCCTGGCGGCGGTGTCCCTCATCGTGCTCAAAAACCCGTTTCTGGCGGTTATATCCTTCGTCCTGACCCTGGCCTTTGCCCACGGCCAGGTTGACGTGTTATACCGGAAACGCAAAGCGGTAATAGACGAACAGGCCGAGGTTGCCCTGCAAATGCTGGCAGGGCTCTACCAGGTTACCGGAGACCTGGTGGACTCGCTCAGGAAGGTGAGCCAGGGCACCGCCTCCCCCCTGAAGGAAGAACTCCAGCGGGTGGTAACGGAGTACAACGCCGGGAAGGACCTGGGAGCCGCCCTGAGAGACTTCGCGGAGCGAGCCGACAACCGGGACATAGAACTGTTCGTCCAGGGGGTGTCCCTGTCGGAGCACTACGGCACTGACACGTCGCAGGTGATCAAACACATCGCCGAAACCATCCGCAACCGCCTGCTCCTGCGGGACGAACTGAAGGCGGAGACAAGGGGCCAGAGCATGACCATCAACCTCTTTTTGTTCCTGGTGCCTTTAGCGGCGGCGGCAATCTGGGTGTTTTCCCCCACCTCCAGGGAAGTGCTCACGGAAAGCCTGGCCGGGAAAGTCGTTCTATCAGCAGTAGCGGTCGTCGAATATGTAGCGTGGTACCTTACCCGCAGAAAAGGGGTGGTGGAAGAACTATGACGGCCCTTTCGTGCGTGCTGGTGTTTCTGGCACTGCTGGCGTGGTTGTTGAGGCGGTTTGAGGATTTTCCCGGTCCGCTGGAAGTCCTGAAAGGGTTCGGCTCCCTGGCGGCGTCCCCTCAAAAACTCAAAGAGCTCGGTGTCAGGCTGGAGACCCTGAACATAAAGGTTTCGCCGGAACTGTTCACGGCGTTCCGGCTTGCGGGGGCGCTGGTCCTGACCGCCGCCGGTGGAGTGGCGATCTGGAAATCCCCCTTTGCAGGTGTGGCACTTCTGTTTCTGGCCTTTCTGGCCTATAAATTTCCCGAATGGCAGCTCGCCAGACTGGAAAAAGCCCGGAAGGAAGAGATCGGCCGGGAGTTTCCGCTCATGGTGGACATGGTCAGGATATACGCCCGGGCAGCGGACCTTTACCAGGCCCTCAAGATCGTGCCCTATGCTTTAAAGGGAGAGCTGGCCAAACAGATGCATATTTTGAGCGCGGAGCTTGAAATCGCCCCTATGGCCGAGGCGCTGGAAAACTTCGCCCACCGGTGCGGGCTCCGCCAGGTGCAGGACTTTGTCGGCGTGGTTCTCCAGGGGATACGGTCCGGTATGGACGTGGACGAAATATTGCAGCGTTACTCCAGCATGGCTTACGAACGCAGGGTGACGGAGATTAAAAGGAAAATCAAAGCGCAGCCGTTGATTCTTTCCGTTCTGCCCGGCCTTTTGATGTTCAGCCTGATCATACTCTGGGTCCTTCCCATGTACTCAAATATCATCCAGAAGCTTAAGGCTTTCTGAGAAAACCCGCCGCGGCGGGTTCTTTTTTTTTGGGGGTATTTCGCAAGGGAAGGAGGGTTGAGGACGTTTTAAAACGCGGCCCCCGGATGATTTTTACTAAACTAAACACATTAGGGAGGCTATCGCAGATGAAAAACTTCTTCAGACGCTTTTTATCCGACGAAAAGGGCAACGCTTTCATCGAAAACGGCCTGTGGATCATTGTGGTGGTCCTGTTGGTAGCCGGCGCCGGGTACGCCCTGGCCAACCAGGGTATCAAGACCAAGTTCGACCAGATCCAAACTCAGGTCACCAACACCCAGGTGCCGAATATAAGCGGGCAATAAACTGCAAAAAAGGGGGAAGGGACAGGGTTCATCCCCTGTCCCGATAGATATGTTTGAGTTACTGAAGCGCATGTGGCATGACCAGAAGGGGAACCACTTTCTCGAAGTCGCCCTGTATATAATCCTGTTCACCCTGGCCGTGGCACCTTTTGTTTCGGGCCTGGCGGGTGAAATCGGGGTGAAAATGCAGGAAATGAGGAATAAGATCGGGCAGGTGGGCGGCCCGTGAGTTTCCGGAAAGATTCCCGGGGTTCCGCCAGCGTCGAAGCCCTGTTCGTCATCGCCATCCTGCTGATGCTGTTCTTTTTTGTCGTAGAAATGGGATTTTTAATGTACGACTGGGCGGTGATAAACCATGCCGCCAGCGCGGCGGCGGTGGAGGCGGCCATGAACGGCCGCTTCTCCGCCGACATCCGCCAGGCCATGGCGGAACACATAAAGAAAATGACCACAGAAGGCAATACGATGGGCACCGACGCCTCCGGTACCTCGCTTCCGGGGAGTGTCAACCCGGGAACCATATACGTCTACGGCACGGATGCGAACATGAACGTCCAGCGGGGTGGGACGATTACCGTGGGAGTGGCATATCCCTTCCGGTTCAAAACGTTCCTTTTTGACGCCCTGGGCCGGTGGCTCACCGGGGAAGATCAGGTTGTCCTGAAAGTTAAAATGACGGCGGTCAGCGAGGTGTATTTTGAGCAATGATCTTATCGAGAGTTGGGCGGGACCAGAAAGGCTTCGCTTCCGTCACCTTTCTGGTCCTGCTGCTGGCCATTATGGCGATAGGTTCCCTTCTGGCGGACGTGGCCCGGCTGTACGCGATAAAAATAGCCTCCAGACACTATCTCAACCTCTCACTGCGAGCGGCAGCAGCCCAGCTGAACCAGGACGAGTTGAGGAACAACCGGATAGTCATAGACGAATCTGCGGCCCAGGACAAATTTTATGAGATATTGCGGGCAAACTTTAAACTTGACGGAAGCAACCATCCTTTACCAGGCTCTCTGGTAGACGGTCCTGTTGAGGTTTGTTATTTCAGGGTGGTCAACAGCAATATGCTTCCCTTCCTCTACACCTTTGGCAGCTACTCCGAAACCATCACGCGCCCGGCAGTGACCGGGATAATCAAGTTTCCGGTGAGGGTCAGTTTTTGGGGGAGGATTGTTAGCTCAGGAGTACCGGAAAGTACGGACATGTATGTGCATTCGACCGTTGCGCCGGAACTGATTTCAAAACTTTTATAAAGAAAAAGCTGTTGTTTCCATCCAAGGAAGTATATTTTCCGATTTGTTCGTTGTGCTTCAAGGCAGGGATACAAGATGGAATCGGACGGCGCTGTTCTGCAAAAACTCGCTTCCTTGGCGTTCTCTGAAAACCCGAAGATGCGCTGGCAAGCGGTGCGCCACCCGGGGTGCCCGGGGGACCTGGCGCTTTTTTTGGTGGACGACCCAGACCCCCAGGTACGGCTGGGGGCGCTGTGCAGGTTGGTGCTGTCAGGTACGGTATCTTACGGGGAAGCCAGGATGGAAGCAAAGAAAAATTCGGAACTGGTGAGGCAGTTTGATGCGGTACTGGGCATGTTTGGGAGACGATAGGTGTTAGGGTGGTTGTGCAGACTTTCCTCTGCAAACAGTTGTTTGCTATAATGGAAGGCGAACAACTGTTTCAGGAGGGTGTTGCATGAGCAACAAGCTATGGGAAAGCCACCGAATAATATATCCCGAATTGCGGGAAAAAGCTGTAAGCACATGCAGTGAATGCCGATTTTTTGTACGGATTCAAGGTCGGGAAGAAGCACGCTGGGGCTGCGTGGCTGGATTGCCCGAATACCGTACCTTGCGTAAAAGGGTGCCGGCTGTGCTGCATGCGGTGGACATTTTGAAGGCAGCGGGGAAGGAGGGGCTATATAAGGCACTCGAATGCGACAACCCTGAAAGGCAGGCTTGTGGTCTGTTCCTTTGTAGAAAATAATCAAATCGCATTGCCGGGTGCCCTTTTTCAGGGGTGCCCGGCTTTATCTTTTTGTAACAAATTACTTGTCAAGAAAGGTGGTCTTACACGTGAAGAACGCACTCATTCTCCACCGCCCGGGCCTGCCCGGGTGGCTGGCCAAAATGTTGAAGCACCAAGGTCCGAACAGGCTGGCCGTGCAGATGCTGGCCTGGCACGAGATGCTGTACTATCACGCCATTGCCACGGCGGTCTACGCTGAATCCGTAGGTCGGGCGCTGGGTTTTGTGGGGGAGGAGCTGGAATACCTCATCCAGGGTGCATTCTTCCATGACTGCGGAAAAATATGCTGGCCGTCCGCGCTCTTGGATAAGAGGGAGTTGGGCGAAGAGGACCGCAGGCTGGTGCACGTGCACCCCATAGCGGGGGTGTACTACATTCGGGAACACTGGCCCGACGCGCCGGAGTTGGTGTGCCGCATAGTGAAGGAACACCACGAGAGGCCGGACGGGTCGGGCTACCCGAACGGCCTGAAGGACGGGGATATACACCCGCTGTCCGTCATCGTCGCGGCGGTGGAAGTCTTCATGGCGCTAATAGAACATAGGCCCTATAGAGACAAAAGTTTTACCCGGGCCGAGGCACTGGCGGAGCTGGAAAGGCAGGGCTTCCCGGGGGAAGTGGTCCGGGTGCTGGCGGATATAAGGGAAGTGGTGGTGGGGAAGGTGGTTGGAGTATGAAACGTCACGACAGGGCTCACATTATTTTTCACCGCCGCAGGTGCATAGCACGGCGGTTACGGCTGGTGCGGCGAATCTTTGGCATGTCCCCGCGTGAGTTTGCAGAATGGGCCGGGAAGTACGCAGGGCGGCTGAGCAAGTGGAACCTGGTGTGCTCGTGCCTGTTATGCCGGGATCCGAAGTACCGACAGGGTCGTACAAGGGAAAAGCGACGGTGGCAGAGAGAGGCAGGAGCGGACGCATTTTGATTTAAATAATTTTTTCAGGTAGCTACCTTGCATTTTTCAGCAAATTTTGTAATCGGGCTGTAGTTGGTTCCCTAACCCCGGCTCTATGGCAATTATAAAAATAAAAAACAGACTCCGGGAAGAAGGAACCCACGCCAAAAGCGCTGCCGCCACTGAGGCGACCTTCCATTAACCCCGCGCTAGTCTGTTTACTAAATATTATATCATAATACGCCGCATTGTAAACGCCTAATATTGTCGAAATTTATCGATTATACAAGTTCTTTTAGCCAAGGATTCTTTCTTGGAGAATCCGACTGTCTCCTGAATATGGAAATAATTTTAATCCATAGCTGAACAAGTTTCCTTTTCTAATATATAGAAATTCTTTCAGCTCCATTATATAGGATGTCTCGATGTTTCCATAATCATCAGGTTCCAGAGCAGCGTATACGGAACTTACCAAACTGTCAGCAACCTGAAGGTTTTTACTTTGACTTTTGTTTAGAACCCGCCAAGACAGTATCATGTCCTTCCTTATTTGACACTTAGGATCTTTCAATACCTGTTGAATATAATTATCTAACTGGTCAAAAGATGTATTACTTCGGTTCTCAAACGTAAGACGAACTTTTCTTTTATATTCATCTGCCAACCAGGTTACCCTTTCAAGTAAATACCGAGTAATGTAGTTATATAGAAACTGTTTCTCGTTTTTTAAAACTCCATCCTTAATCAAATCCGGTTTATAAACACCAGTTATAATCAGTCTAAAATGCCCCTTTTCCTTTATTTCTTGAATCGCAACCTTCTTCTTTTTATGGTTCAATTTGCAAAAGTGTAATGGCTTTAATTTATTTCTATATTTGATCCTGTCCTTAATTTTATTTATAACAGAGGCCATTTCGCGATCAAATTCTGCCGGTACTACAAGAGCTCCGATTACAAACCAACGGCTGCTCAGCCACTTATTAGCAACAACTTTAAAACCTTCGTCGCCGGCCTCGTCAATATAAACATTAAATACTTTTTCCGCCATAATCCACCTCCCATTTTTAAAGTTTAGCATCAAGATCGTTTAATGGCTACAAT
Organism: Desulfofundulus salinus; assembly: GCF_003627965.1. Classification (NCBI taxonomy): domain Bacteria; kingdom Bacillati; phylum Bacillota; class Clostridia; order Eubacteriales; family Peptococcaceae; genus Desulfofundulus; species Desulfofundulus salinus. Next base: position 240,576 of record NZ_RBWE01000001.1, read on the forward strand.
CTTTTTTCGACAAAATTCTTAAGTATAAAATGAAATCATAATCGTTTCAGCTTTACTAATAAAACGACGTGCTCTAACTTATCCTAGGAAAACTACAGCGCGTTTGACGCACTTTTTTTTGTGTGTGCCCGGCATGGGCGTTAACTTGGTGGTGAAAGTCCACTGCAGGCGAGGCAGCACCAGTCTGCTAGCCAAAGGCAAGGGTGCCCATCGCGAGATGGGATCCGGAGGAAGCCGGCGGCAAAACCACGGCCCGATGAACAAGAACCCCATACGAGGCTAAGCCGCCCGGATGACGCCTGAGTGCTGGGCTTATCCGGCAGGCATCCCAGGCTAACGCGTTAACCTTCACCCAGCGCCCGCCCCATCTATTCCGCCGTTCCTTGGCTGCCTGACTTGACGCACACAGGGAAAAGTTTGGCCCTGCCGACACCGTTCGACAGGGTTTTTCTTGACGCATTTTTCTGGAAGTGGTTCAATTGAACCTGGTGTAAATTGGTGAAAGGGTGATGTATCTGTTGAATCATGGCAGGGTGATCCTGCGGCTGGAAAAAGCAAGGAGGGAGCTACTGGCTACCGACCCGGGCGACAAAGAGAAACTTCTGGCGGTCAGCCGGAAGGTGGATAAACTGATCGTGGAGTATCACCGAACAAAGCACGATCTCAGGACCGGACGGCTGCGACTGGAGGATAACTGTACCTGCATTTCTCTTGTTTGAGGCAGGATTTTGGTCCCCTGGAAAAGAAAAAGTATCCAGGAAAAGATTGCTCAAAGGAGACAGGGAGAATGTTGATCATTGACCGGTTTGAAGAAGACTGGGCCGTTATCGAATTCGGCCAGAAGACCTTCAATATTCCAAAAGTCCTGATTCCACCCGAAGCCCGGGAAGGAGACGTTATCAATATACATATAACCCTGGACAGAAAAGCCACTGATACCAGGGCCGGAGCCATCAAGCGGCTGGTAGACGAACTTTTTGAGGATTAGGTGGTGCCGGGATGAAGCGAAGTGTCATTCTCGCCCTGATTCTGGCATTCCTACTGGCTGTCCTCGCAGGCTGCGGCAGCTCCGGTACAAGCACATCAGATCAACCTGCTGCAAACGCAGGAATGGTAGCCTCAACTGCCCCGTCGGTACCTCCAACTGACAACCGGGAAAGCAGGCCGCCGGCTGCCAGTCCTCAATCTTCCGGGGACAGGGTGCTGAAAGTCCACTTTCTCGACGTGGGCCAGGCCGACTCCATTTTGGTCCAGTTCCCAAATGGACAGAGCATGCTGGTGGACGCCGGGAACAACGACGACGGTCCGGTTGTGGTCAGCTATCTGAAAAGCAAAGGTATTTCCCGGATCGACTATCTGGTGGCAACCCACCCCCACGAAGACCACATCGGCGGCATGGACAACGTAATCCGGTCATTCAACATCGGCCAGGTATACATGCCCCGGGCGACCACCACCACGAAGACATTCGAGGACGTCCTGCTGGCGCTGAAAGAGAAAGGCTTAAAAATCTCCACCGCCAAAGCTGGCGTCACGATGCTCGACCAGGGCAGCCTGAAAGTTAACTTTGTTGCCCCGTGCGGCTCTAATTACGAGGACCTGAACAACTGGTCCGCCGTGACAAGGATACAGTACAGCAGTACGGCGTTTCTTCTGGCCGGGGACGCTGAAGCTCAGTCGGAAGAAGAGATGCTTGCTTCCGGTGCGAACCTGAAGGCGGACGTGCTAAAGGTAGGGCACCACGGCAGCCACAGCTCAACCATGTGGGCCTTTCTAAAAGCGGTGGCCCCGAAATATGCGGTCATTTTTGTTGGTGCGGGGAACGACTACGGCCATCCGCATAAAGAAACGCTTGCTAAACTGACGAATGCCGGAGTCCAGGTCTACCGGACCGACCGGGACGGCACCGTGGTTTTTACTTCCGACGGGAAGAACATCACCGTGGAGAAGTTGGGCAGTACCATCAGGCCGAGGGCGCCTGATGCCGGCGGCGTGGTTGCACCGGTGGCTCCGGTGACGCCAAAAGCGAATGGAAGTAGGTACATAGGTAACAAGAACAGCAAGAAATTCCACCGCCCGGACTGCCGGTGGGCGGCTGAAATAGCCCCACATAACCGGGTAGAGTTCAAATCGCGTGAAGAGGCGGTAGCGGCAGGGTATGTGCCGTGTAAGGTATGCAGGCCGTAGAAACCTGCACGTAAAAGGGAGTGCTTAATATGACTACCACTCATGAACTACTTGATCGTCTTCGCAAAACAGCTAGAACTCCACAAGAACGAGGCGAGCTTTTCGAACGCTTCGTCATTGCGTATCTTCGCTGCGATAGTTATTACGGGCAGTTTTTCTCTAACGTCTGGCGCTGGCGCGACTGGCCGGGACGAGGAAGCGAAACCGATTCCGGCATTGACATTGTGGCAGAAGAACGGGACACTGGTGTTCTCTGGGCCATCCAGGCGAAGTTCCACGAAGCCCAGCTCGGGCTCCATGACATTGCTACCTTTCTTGCTCTTTCGGGCCGGAAGGAATTCGCCCGTCGCATGATTGTCACAACGTCTTCCCTCGGCCCCAAGGCAGAAGAAGCACTGAAAGAACAAGATAAGCCCGTGAAGGTTCTGACGCTTGCCAGTATTCTACAACGCCCCATCGACTGGGACACTTTCGACTGGAACAGACCTGAAGACTTCCAGTTGCGGTCCAGGAAGCAACTCCATCCCTACCAAAAAGAAGCCGTCGAAGCGGTTCTGAACGGCTTTGGCCGCAGCGACCGCGGCAAGCTCATCATGCCTCCTGGCTCCGGCAAGACTTTTGTTGCCCTCAAGATCGCCGAGAAGCTTGTGGGTCCCGGCGGGTATGTGCTTTTCCTCGCGCCGTCCATCGCCCTCGTCGAACAGACCCTCCAGGCGTGGCTGGCAGATGCCGAGGTGTCCTTGCGTGTTTACGCCGTGACTTCTGACTACACCGTGGGCCGGGACGAGGATGCCTTTGACCGCACTACCGTTCTCACCATCCCGCCGACAACGGAAGCCACGGAGCTTGCAGCCGCCGCAGGGGAGCCCGACCAAGTTAGGATGACCGTCATCGTCTCGACGTACCATTCCATTGATGTTGTAGCAGAGGCTCAAAAACTGGGCCTACCTGACTTTGGCCTTATCGTTGCAGACGAGGCACACCGCACGACGGGCGTCATGCAGGGCGAGGAGGCGTCCTACTATCACAAGATACACGACAACAACGTGATTTGCGGCGCGAAAAGGCTCTATATGACCGCGACGCCGCGGGTTTTCGTACCGCGGATTAAAAAGAAGCTAGAAGAACTTGGCTATGACTATTTCACCATGGACGACAAGACCGTGTATGGCGAAGAATTCTTCCGGTATGGTTTCGGTCAAGCCGTGGACGAAGGCTTTTTGAGCGACTATAAGGTCGTGGTGTTTACGGTGAGCGAAGCTGACCTGCAACGCAGGCTTTTCGAGTTCCTCAGCCGCGAAGGCTCGCCTAAAGTGGAAGATGCGGCGAAAATCGTCGGCGTGTGGAGCGTCCTTAGCGGCCGCATCAAAGATGGGGAGGTTTCTCCGCTCAAGCGGGCGGTGGTCTTCGCCGGGCGCAGCATCGGCGATTCCAAAAAGTTCGCCGAGCAGTTCGTAAAGACCGCCGAGGCTTACCATGAGGCTATTGGTAGCGAAGGTTACTTCCGTCGCTTCGAAGTAAAACACATTGACGGTACCATGACCTCGACGGAGCGCAAAGCGCTTCTCGACTGGCTGAGGGGAGAGCCCGGGCCGGGAGAGACGCGCGTCCTCTCCAACGCCAAGGTGCTCACGGAAGGGGTTGACGTACCCGCCCTCGATGCCGTGGTCTTTCTCAAGCCGCGGCGGAGCGTTGTGGAAGTCGTGCAGGCTGTTGGGCGGGCCATGCGCAAAGCACCGGGAAAGCGCTACGGCTACGTGGTGCTTCCCGTCATCGTTGATCCCGAGCGCGATGCGGCGGAACAGCTCGACAAAAACGAGGAGTTCCGCACAGTTTGGGAAGTATTAGGGGCCCTGCGTTCCATCGATGACCGGTTCGATGCAAGAGTGCGGCAACTCTGGATTCAGCGGACACGCGGCAAAAGAGAAAAAACTTCCCAGACTGATGAGGACGTCATTATCGTCAGTGGCCCAGAACAGCTTTCGTTTGATTTCGGAGACAAGATCCTCGGCAGGCTCGTCGAGCGCGTGGGGGAGCGCGTTTACCTGGAGTTATGGGCCAAGGACGTTGCTGCGGTGTCAGCGCGGCTCGAGCGTCACATCGCCGAGGCGCTCCAGCACGACAGCGAATATGGGGAAAAAGCGCGGGAGGCGTTTGCAGGTTTTCTTGCCGCGTTGCGTGAGGTCATCAATCCTTCCGTAGCCGAAGAGGATGCCCGCAGCATGCTCGTGCAGCATATCATCACCAAGCCCATTTTCGACGCTATCTTCGGCGAGTACGAATTTCTTAAAGAGAACCCCGTCGCCCATAGCTTCGACCAATTGGCCAGCGTATTTGAGACGTTTGTCGACAAAGAAACCAAAACCCTGAAGAAGTTTTATCACACCGTTCAGACGCGAGCTAAGGGATTGGATAAGGAAACCGAACGGCAGGAGTTCCTGCGCCAACTCTACGACACGTTTTTCAAAGTTGCTTTCCCCAAGACGGCCGACCGCCTGGGGATCGTTTTTACTCCCGTAGAGGTTGTGGACTTCCTCGTGAAAAGCGCGGAGGCGGTCTTGGAGGATGAATTCGGCCTGAGCCTTGCGGATAAAAACGTAGTTATTCTTGAACCGTTTGCTGGAACGGGGACGTTCCTCGTACGGCTCATGCACCAGCTCCCGCCTAAAGCACTTGTTCGGAAGTATCGCAAAGGCGAAATCTGGGGCAACGAGATCCTGCTCCTGCCCTACTACATTGCCCTTGCCAACGTCGAGAGCACGTATTACGAGCTCACCGGCCAGCACGAGCCGTTCCGCAACCTGCTTCTCGTTGACTCGTTCCAACTCATGGAGGCCAGGGGCGCGGGGCAGATAAAACTTTTCCCCGAGCAGTATACGGAGCTGATGAAGAAGCAGAGGGAAGCGAAGATCAACGTGATCATCTCGAATCCGCCGTGGTTTGCATGGCAGGAAGAGGAGAACCTCGGGATGAAGGCGGTCAAGTACGACAGGCTGGATGAGAGAATACGCCGGACCTATGCGGCTTATTCATTGGCAACCAACAAGAACTCGCTGTACGATTCCTACATCCGTGCCATCCGGATGGCCACCGACCGGATTGAGGATAAAGGCGTTATTGCCTTCGTGACTAATAGTGGTTTTCTTGACGGCAGCGCTGCCGACGGCCTCCGCAAGTGCCTGGCCGAAGAGTTTGCGAAGATCTACGTCCTCAATCTGCGCGGGAATGCGCGTACTTCAGGAGAACTCAGGCGCAAGGAGGGGGGTGGTATTTTCGGCCAGGGCAGCCGTGCGGGCGTGGTGTTGCTCGTGCTCGTCAAGGACACTTCTAAGGCCGGCCCGGCTGAGATTTACTACCGCGACATCGGCGATTACCTGAGCCGGGAGGAAAAGCTGGCGCGGCTGAAGGCATGCGGGGACGTCCGCGGGGTGACGTGGAAACGCATCACGCCGAATAAAGCGTACGATTGGATCAACCAGCGGAGCGAGGATTTTGAGGCGTTCCCCGCAATCGGAGCAAAGCAGAACGGGGATAAAGAGATAATATTTGACCTGCACTCCAGAGGGCTAGCAACAAGCCGCGACGCCTGGGCTTATAATTTCTCCCAGGCAGAGCTGGCAGACAACCTGCACCGCATGATCGATGAATTCAACCGTCACGTTGAGCTGGTGCGGACTGGGAAAATTAGGGGCGACAATCTCGAATCCCAAATAAACACCGACCCTCGAAAAATCGCATGGTCTAGGGAATTAAAGAAGGATCTCTTAAAAGGCAATCTACACACGCTTGAAGAAGCAGGCGTGATAATGCCCTCAACATACCGGCCTTTTGTTAAAATGTGGGTTTATTTCAGCAAGACATTCAACGAAATGATTTATCAGCAACCCAAAATTTTCCCCGAACCAGGGTTGGAAAATATAGCGATTGCTGTACAAGCTCCCGGAGGTTCAAAAGAGTTTTCTGCTCTGATTATCAAACATATTCCGGATTTGCATCTTACAGGAGATACCCAAACCTTTTCTTTTTACATCTATGAACCTGTGCAAGACAATATTACCTTTTTCGACAGTTACTCGGGTGGTGGAGTCATGATCACAGCTCCATCTGGGAAGCGCTACATTCGCCGTGAAAACATCACCGACTGGGCGCTCGAAGAATACCGCAAGCGCTACGGCGGAGACGTAACGAAGGAGGACATCTTCTACTACGTTTACGGCCTCCTCCACTCGCCAGAATACCGTGAACGCTACAGGAACGACCTGAAAAAGACGCTCCCCCGCATTCCGTTCGTCGCTTCAGCGGAAGACTTCTGGGCATTCAGCCATGCTGGGCGCAAACTGGCGGAGCTCCACCTTAACTACGAAACCGTCGAGCCGTGGCCGCTGGGAGAGGAAATCAAGGGCAACCCAGGCGACTTTACAACCTACAGGGTTACCAAGATGCGCTTCGGAAAGGTGCCGGATGGCAAAGAAGACAAGACGGTGATCATCTATAACGACCAAATCACGTTGCGCGGGATCCCGGTTGAAGCCTACGAATACGTGGTCAATGGGAAATCGCCAATTGAGTGGATCATAGACCGGTACCACGTCTTCCGCGACAAGAAGAGTGGTATTGTTAACGATCCGAATAAGTGGCTTGAGGAGCAGGGCAATCCGCGCTACATCATTGACCTCATCAAGCGGGTCGTGAGGGTGAGTGTGGAAACGGTAGAGATTGTAAAGGGATTACCGAAGTTGGATATAGAGGCTTCTGGCAATACTGGTGACTGAAATATAACCGGTCACCCCCTACTATATGTGTCATTTACCGTGGAAGGATGTAGCTGTGGTAGTACAGGCAAACGGTCACGGGGGATACACAGTCATCGTCAAAAACCGCACCATCACCGCCTCCGAGTGGCTCTCCTGGCGGAAACAGGGCCTAAGCAATACGGAAATAGCTGCTATACTAGGCGTTAGCCCCTCAATGGCCCGCGTTATAGCGAAGAAGTTCCGCCAAGCCGGAGTGCCCGACCCGCAGTACAGGAAACGAAAGCCCGGCCCGGTGATGACACTCGACACTACCACTGACGCCGGAGCCTATGTCTTAGGCATCCTCTGGGGCACGGCCTCCACCTCCGGGGAAGGCTACTGGGTGCGCCACCGCGACAGGTGGTACGTGGACGTTGTGCGGGAATACCTGGGTGTTACGGCGGAAGGACACGAAAGCTACTCCAGGACCGGGAACCAGTGGCGGCTGAAGATAACTCGGGCGGTGGACGTAGCCGCGGTGAGGAATCTTCTAGAGCGCCACAGGTGGGTGCCCAGGAAGGCCCCGGAGAGGCCGTATCCGTCCGGGAATATCGACGACAGGGGCTTCGTGCGGGCCTGGGTAGAACTGCACTCCTCGGCAGATGTGGCCCGCACCGGGAGAAAGAGGGCGCCCACGCCCAGGCTGAGAGTGTACGGCAGCCGGCTGCTGATGGAAGAGGTGAACCTTGTTATAACTGCCGGTACTGGCGTGTCACTACGGACACTACAGAAAACGGAGAACGACACCACGGCGGTTCTGTATTACGCCGGAAAGAGCTTCCGGGTCGTGGTGGACTGGCTCTACGCCGGGGCGGAGCTGTACAACCCGATAGTACGCGAAAAAATCGAAGAAGTCATATCGAAGCGCGTTTGACGCGCTTTTTTTTGTGACCATTTGTCGAAAGGAGCTGGTTTTATGATAGCCATCGACGTTGGCTACAGCCACACCAAAGCCGTATCTCCCGACCGCCGGGTGCTCATCCCCTCCGTAGTGGCCCCGTACCGCGAATTGCCGCTGGCCGACCTGTCCAGGAACGGTTCCGGCCACGTAGTGGCAATCCGAAAGCTGGACGGCGATACCGAAAAGCACTTCGTGGGTGAACTGGCCTTGAGGGAGGGTCAGGGGGCAACGTTCACCCTGGACAGAGAGAAGCACAGACACCCGAACCACGACATCCTCGTACTGGCCGCTACCCGGCTCCTGGAGGTCCGGGAAGGGGCTACCCTGGTGGCCGGACTGCCCGTGGCGTATTACCGCCTGCAGAAGGACGAACTCCGCAGGCACCTTGAGGCCCTGCACGCGGAGGTGTCCGTAGACGGCGGCCCTTTCGCCCGGGTTTCCTTTGGAAAGGTGGTGGTCTACCCCCAGGGGGCGGGGGCGCTTTTAACCGTTTCCGCATTGCCGGAGAACGGCCTGGCTTGCCTCATAGACGTGGGCTACAAGACCACGGACTACGTCACTGTGGAGATGGCCGGCGGCCAGGGAAAGCCGGTGGGTTCACTCTGCGGCAGCGTAGAGTACGGGGTCAGTCAAGTGTACGAGGCGGTTGCCGCCGAGTTTGAGGCGAAGACGGGGGCGCCCGTGGATCTGAACACAGCCGCAAACCTTGCCGCCGCAGGCAGGACCATCTTCCGGGGCAGGGAAGTAAATCTGACGGCGGCGGTGAAGGCGGCCCGCGAAACGATCGTCAGGGCCATAGCCGACCGCGTGCTGGCAGCCCTGGGGCAGAAGGGGGACTTCGTGGCAAAGTTTTATCTTGCGGGAGGCGGGGTACTGGCTCTACCCGAGTTGAAGGACATGTTCTCTACCAGTGAAGTATTGACGGACCCGCAGTGGGCAAACGCGAAAGGGTTCCTAAAGCTGATGGGGTAGTTTTCCGGAAAGGGGAAACCCGGTTGCAGTGCGGGTTTGAAGGTTATTTTGGGGCTTCTTTTCCGGAATGCCGGGTTTCTTCCGCCTGCTTCAGGGTCCCTTTTCCGGAAAAGGGGGTTAAAAACCATGCTTAAAGGCTTGAAACGACTGGATTTGTGGATTCCGGAAAGTCACCCGATATGGAAAGTTCCCCCGCGGATGCGGTCAGCGATAGCTCGTGAGTGGCTGGACGTGGGGGGCAGGCTGGCGGCGCTGGAGGAAGCGGTAGCACGGCTGGAACGGAAGCTGGACCGGGAAGGAGATACAGCTCGGCCAGTTACCCCGTTACGTATAGACGCAGATGCCTTTTTTGAGATATGAAAGAGAGGAGCGATGTCATCATGTTTGACCCGGCGTATATTCGCCTGGCGCAGGCCGTCGTACTTCAGGCCCTGAAAGACGCGGTGAACCCAGTCAGGTTGAACGGGCGCGACTATTCCGCACGGCATATCAAAGCCGACGCCCGGAAGTTCATCCGGAAAGCGGTTCGGGAGGACGGATACGAGCGCAGCATATTCGAGCTTGCGGGCGTGGACCCCCGGCGGGTCCTGACCCACCTGGAAGAAAGGATGAAAAGACATGTGGATAGCGGTAGACGTGGACAACACCGTGGCAAACACGAACCTGGAACTGGTGCGCAGGTTCGGCGTGTCGCTGAAGAAGTACCCGGCGCCGGAAGTGCCGCCGGGGTTTTTCTGCACTGAAGAAGGCTTGCGGCTCCTGCAGAGGGCAGAGCCGTTCCCCCGCGCGGCCGAAACGCTGAAAACCCTGGCGGAGCTGGGTTACCGCATAGCCTACGTCAGCTCCCGCCCCGGGGACGCCCTTTTTCTCACCGTGCGCTGGCTGCAGAAACACGGCTTCCCTGCGGACCAGGTGCTGTGCGGCCTGGACAGGCAGGGGAAGGCGGAGGTAGCCACGAAAGAACTGCAGGCCGTGGCGGTCTTTGAAGACGACCCGGTGCTCGCAGCGGTCCTGCTCGCTCACGTGCCGGCGTTGTGGCTGAAAGACTGGCCGTACAACAGGAAGCTGCCCGCCGGGAAAGGCGCGAAATGGAACGCCGACAGGGTGATCAGGTTCAGGGCCTGGAGCGAGGTGTTAAAGGCGGTGGTCACCAGCAACCCGGACCTTGCGGCCCTGATCGGCAAAAAGGGGGAATAGCGTTTTGCGCAAGCTGGTCATAGCGGAAAAACCGTCCGTCGCCCGCGATATTGCCTCCGCCCTGGGAAAATTCGCGCAAAAAGACGGCTACCTGGAGAATGACCACCTGGTCATATCCTGGGCGCTGGGCCACCTCCTGGAGCTGGCCGACGCGCATGAATACGCCCCGGCCCTTGTCAAATGGACTCTTGAGCAGCTTCCCATCCTTCCGGAGGAGTTCAAACTGCATCCAATCAGGAGTGGCGCGAAGCAACTCAAGATCCTGAAGCAACTGCTAAATTCGGCGGACGTGGCGGAAGTAATCAACGCCTGCGACGCGGGGCGTGAGGGGGAACTGATCTTCCGCCGCATATACGAGTGGTGCGGCTGCAGGAAGCCAATCAAACGCCTGTGGCTTTCGGAGGCCACCCCCTCCGCCATAAGGGATGCCTTCAAAAAGCTAAGGGACGGCCGCGAACTGGACAACCTGGCAGCGGCGGCCAGGGCCCGGGCCGAAGCCGACTGGATTGTGGGGATCAACGCCACCCGGGTGTTTTCGGTGAAACACAAAACCCTGCTTTCTGTCGGCAGGGTGCAGACACCCACCCTGGCCCTGGTGGTGCAGCGGGAAAGGGAAATCCGGGGTTTTAAGCCGGAGACCTACTGGGAGGTTTGGGCTGCCTTCCAGAAAAGCGGCGGGGCCACCTACCGGGGCAGGTGGTTCAGGGGTGGCGAGGGCCGCATCAAAGAAAAATCACGGGCGGAGGAACTGGTACGGGCCGCCCTGGCCGCCGGTTCCGGCAGGGTGGCGGAAGTTGAAAAACGCTCTAAAACAGAGGCCCCGCCCCTGCTCTTCAACCTGAACGACCTGCAGAAAGAAGCCAACCGGAAGTACGGAATGACGGCCCAGCAAACACTGAACGCCGCCCAATCACTCTACGAAAAATACAAACTCATAACCTACCCCAGGACCGACAGCCGCCATCTAACGGAGGCACTGGCGAGGGACACCCTGCAAAAGCGCCTGGCCGCCCTGGAAAAATGCCCGGAATACGGGGAACTGGTCCGCCGTATAAGGCCGGGGATGATGCCGGGCAAACGTCACGTCGACGATGCCGGAGTCACGGACCACCACGCCATCATCCCCACGGACGTGACTCCGGACCCGGCGGCCCTTAACCCCGTGGAACGACATGTGTATGACCTAGTGGTCCGGAGGTTCTTGGCCATGTTTTATCCCCCGGCAGTCTACGACGAAACCAAAGTGGTCACCGAAGCCGGGGGCGAGACTTTCAAATCCGGAGGCCGGGTCGAGATCGATCCGGGCTGGAAAGCGGTATACGGGCCGGAAGAAAAAGAGGAAAAGGATGGGAAGGACGAAGACGGAGAATCACAACCGCTCCCGCCCCTGGCCGAGGGCGAGACGGTCGCTGTCGAAGAAGCGGGTGCCGTCGAGCGGCAAACGAAGCCGCCGAAACGGTACACCGAAGCCACGCTTCTGGCAGCCATGGAAAATGCCGGCCGCCTGGTGGACGACAGGGAAATGGCCGAAACCCTCAAAGCCGCCGGCGGCATCGGCACCCCCGCCACCAGGGCGGCAATCATCGAAACGCTGATCAAGCGGGGATACATCGAGCGCCGCAGGAAAACCCTGGTGCCCACCCTGCGGGGCGAAGCACTGATAGACCTGGTGCCGGAAAAACTGAAATCGGTGGAACTGACCGCTCAATGGGAAGACGGGCTGCGGCGTATAGAAGAGGGGCTGGAGGACGCCCGGACGTGGTTGCACGGCCTCAAGAACTTCACCCGGGAGGTGGTGGCCATGGCAAAAGAACAGGAAGCAAACGGCGCGGTACACCGGGAGGAGGTGATGGGCAAATGCCCGCTGTGCGGCCGGGATGTGGTGGAGTTTGCCAGATCATACGGCTGCAGCGGGTACAAGGAGGGCTGCAGGTTTGCCATCTGGAAGGAGATCGCCGGCAAAAAGATCACGGTCAAGCAGGCAAAAGAACTGCTCTGGAAGGGCAAAACCGGTGTCATCAAAGGCTTTAAATCAAAAGCCGGCAAGAGCTTCGACGCCGCGTTGACTCTGAGCGAGGACGGCAGGGTCAACTTCGAGTTTGCCGACCATGCCGGCCACGTCCTGGGCAGGTGCCCGCTGTGCGGAAAGGACGTTATCGAGGGCAAAAAAGGTTACGGCTGCGCGGGCTGGAACCAGGGATGCAAATTCATCATCTGGAAGGAGATCGCCGGCAAAAAAATCACGGTCAGCCAGGCAAAAGAACTGCTCCAGAAGGGCAAAACCGGCGTCATCAAAGGCTTTAAATCCAAAGCCGGCAGGGAATTTGAAGCTGTCCTGGTTTTGGGTGAAGACGGCAAGATAGAATTCGAGTTCAAAACCGACAGGGGGGATAATGTATGCGGATAGCTCCGGAAGGAACCAGCATAACGGAACTGGATCAATGGGATATTTTCTATGATGCCAAAGACCGCGACAGCGTTTTAAGCGCGGTCGTAACGTCCGTCGTAAGGCCGAAAACATTGAACGGATTATACTGGGAACTCAAATTTGAAGACGCGGACGGAGTGCGCGGCGTGGTACCCTCGTCCGAAACCGGGCTGCCCAGCGAAAGAACGATGAATTTCTTCGTCAATCAGAAAGTGAACGTCAAAATAAAAAGCATTGACAGGAAGAACGGCATTGTAGCCTGCACCCGGCGGGAAGTGGTCGAAGAGGCGATCAACCATTTGCTGGGCACCCTCACTGAAGGCGAAGAAATTCCGGCCCTGGTGCGCTTTGTATCCAGAAGAGGCGTGGGGCTGGACATCGGCGGCGGCGTGATAGTTGAAGTGCCGTATCGAAATGCGGCCTATTCCAGATCGCTTCCCCTGGACGTGATATACAGGCCGGGGCAATTGATCAGGGTTACGGTTCAGGCCATAGACAAAGAGAAGAAAGATATACGGGTATCAATCAAGGACCCCTGGGAAAACGAAGAATTCAGCCGGGGTACAATCCTAACCGGCAGAGTTTTAAAAATTCGCGGCAGGGAAATGTTCGTCGAAGTCCGCCAGGGTTTGGTCGGCCTGGCCGGCTATCCGCTTAACAAAAGGATTGAGGAAGGGGAACAATTGCCGTTTCAGGTAATGTCTTTCGACAGGGCGGAAAGGAAACTGCACCTGATCGTGCTGGACCCGGAACGCATACGGGGAAGGAGGGTGCGGCGTGAAAGGAGAATCAGGGAAGCAAAACGTTAACTACGCGAGGGGGATCTCAATAGGGGCGGCCCAGTACAAACGGGGGGACGGCGAATCAATCGACTTCACCGGCCGGGCCTTCGACCTGCTGGCTTGCCTTACGGAAGCCCAGGCGCTGACTACCGGCGCGGCCGCCACTGCTTTGAGTTGTTCCCGTCAGACGGCTGGTACGGCCTTTAACAGCCTCTGGTGGGCTGGAATGGCGCGCTGGGTCAACGTTTTCGCCGAAATAGGGCAATTCAAGGGGCAGTTCCGGCTCTGGCTTCCGGCCGACGCCAGGCCGCCGAAGGACGCCCAGGAAGCATGCCGCATGGCGGCCCTGGGGCTTTTCTACGCCCTGGCGAAAAAAGAGGTGCCCGGGTTCAAGTGGCGGGTGGTGAGAAACGGCAGGGGCGGCGCCGTGGCCGAAATGGAATTCACAGGCACCTCAGGTGCGGAAAAATGGGTAATCGACGCGCCCCGCCGGGGCGAAACCCCCCTCCCGCACGCCGATGTGTGCATCTTCCCGACTTTACGGGAGGGAGAAGACCTGGCGCCGCCTGGAAAAATGTACACCGCAGACGAGGTGCTGATTGATCCCGGTGAACTGAGGCATAAAATTTTTCAAAAAAGCACTTGACAGAGGCCAAAAAGCTTGTTAAGTTTTGGTTAAAGATGTAAGACACAAATTTTTTACTCCTTGCCTATCGGGATGCCTTCTCCCGGTACGGATGGAAGCTCCGGAACGGCCGTCACGGCGATGAGCAGGCGGACACGTTGGCAAGAGAGGTCCTGCGAAAAGTCCCACGGCGATGAGCAGGGTGTACTCGCAGGATGGGGTGCCTCGGCGATGAGCAGCGCACTCCGTTTTCCCGGCGTCACGGCGATGAGCGGGCGCGGGCGGCGGGACCCAGCCGTAAGAAACGGGCAAAACGGCACGACTGCAGGCGATGAGCAGCAGGGTGCCTTGCCTGGCCGGAGCTGTATCCGGCCCCTGGGGTGGGCGGCGTTAGACCGCAGCGGCAGGAAGGTGGACTCTTCCGAAGGCAGCCGTAAGATACCCCTTGTAAGCGAGCAGTCCCAAGCGCCACAGGCCGAAGCCGCCCAGCTTCAAGTGGCGTTGAGAGTGGGGGGTGGCCTCCCCGACACGAACCGGGCTAGCCGCCGGGAAACAGGAACGCCCAACCTGCGGCGGTGAAAAGAAACCGAGCCGGGCTAAGCGCCGCGCGAAAGGCTGTGCCCCCGCCTGCGGCGTTACGAGTTCAAGCGTTTGGCTTGCATGGGGCGGAGAACCGGTACACCTGCAGGTGTGCAGGCTGAAAACTTGAAAGAGCGTGCGAAACATGCACGCCAAAAGGCGTGCGGGAGAAAACGGAATAATAGCGGCATCATCCGGCAGATGGTGCTTCAGGGAGTAAAACACCTTGGCAGATAAAAGCGAGCGAAACACTGGCTTGCTCTGTTGAGGTGTTTCTTTGCTTTTGAAAGCCCCTGCGGGCGTTGGAAATGAGCGCCCGCGGGAGAAAAACCCCGGGCGCTTCAATTTTTAGAAAGGGAGCGTGCCGGGGAATGAAGGGAGAATACCATGACGAAAGAAGAAATAGATCGGCTCATAGCGGAACTATCCTGGGAGGACCAGAACTGGCTGTTCAACCGGATTATGTGCCGGCTGTGGCCACAGCTGGAGGGGAAGAGGGTGGTCTTACATGAGGCCACCGGATTCTACGACCTCGAGGACTGGGAAGACGAGGAACTTGACGAGTTTTACCGCAAGAAATGGGAAGAAGCGGACGAACGCGAGAAGCGGCTTCAGACCAGGAGACGTGGTAGTCGTTAAGGATATGCCATACAAGGATATACCTGGTGGCAAGACCAGGCCTTCAGTGGTATTAAGCTCATATGAGCATAACAAGGCTAGGCAGGACCTGGTAGTTGCGAAGATTTCCGGAAGCGCGGTTGCTGGTAAATGGGACTTAAAGATCGAGCGATGGCTAGAAGCAGGGCTAAAAAAACCGTCGAAAGTAGTTTGCGACCATATCACGGTGGTCTCGAAGGTCTCGGTGAGAACAATAGGACGCCTTGATGCTGAAACTCTTGCCGGGGTGCGAGAAAAGATCACCCTGCTCTTTGGCCTGTAAAGAACAGGGGCCGCCGGCCCGCAAAACCAATCATCATTTCCAAGGAGGTGATTGGGCGCGGGCCGGATGGCCCGTAGCCCGGAAGCATGAAAGAAATGCTGGTCAAGCTGGTTAAGGAAGTTAACGAGATACCGACGGTAATACGCGACATAATGGCCGCCAGGACGGACCTGGAAAAGAAACTTTCCCAAGGCGGGGATGAAGAAGCCCTCCGGGCCGTCAGGGACAACCTGGCGCACACCGACCGGGAACTGGAGTGGCTGCGTTCCCGGCAGACGGCCGCCGTGGCGACCATCAACCTGCTGTCGGCGCTCATCGGCGCGGGCAGAGCGGACGACGCGCAGGCAGTTCTGGCGGCGCTGGTAAAAGGCGAGCAGAAATCGGCGCAAAGAGACGAAAATGAATCCAACAGGGAAAAAAGCAAAGATCAGGAAGAGCTGAAGGTTGATACTTTTGCCATTAAAGAAGTGAAGCCCGGAAAGAGCGAAAGCACCGTCTGGGCGATTGCGGTTACCGGGGACGGTACAGAATACAAAATCTGCGCCAAGAACGGTAACGGCCAGGCCCTGCAGGCATCCTCGGGCAAACAGGCGAAGATTAAGTACCGGCCTATGGGCGAAGACAAACTCTTCGCGGTAAGCGTCGAGGTTGCCGGCTAGCCTCCGGAATGGTAAACTGGAGGTGAAGGCGGGTGATGGCTATGGAAGCAAAAAGAGAAGTGGCTGCCACAGGCGAACAATCGCCTGAAGTGCCTCCGCACTGGTTTCTCTATCTCATGGAGAGAATGGACCGGATGGAGAACAACCTGCGGAGCGAATTCCGGCAGGAACTTGGTGGGATCAGGCAAGAATTTAACGGTTTAAAGCAAGAAGTAAACGATATTAGGCAAGAAATGCACGGCATTTACCGCTGGTCAATCGGTCTTCTGGTGACCATGCTGCTGGGATTCGGCGGCATCATCGCCACGCTGGCGGTGACCTTGCGGTAAATAAGGTTTAATAATAAGGCTGTCAAGGCCAGCAAGAGGACGGAAAACGGGACATTCATGTCCCGACCGTCCTCTTTTGCTTTATTAAGGAAAACTTAATCACTCAGGCGGCCCGGCCCGCCTAACTCACTTCAGACAAGGAGGTGAGATGGGGCGGGCCGCCGGGGGTCCGCCGTTCATGCTGATGAAGCTGGTAAAAGTCTGGTACGACGAGTATGCGGAATCTCCGCGCGAGTGGAGCAACCTGGGGACGATGGTGTGTTTCCACCGGAGGTACTGTCTGGGTGACCGGCACGACTTCCACACTCCGGACGAGTTCCGGGAGTGGGTGTCGAAGGAGGTAGGGTGGCACAACATTGTGATCCTGCCGCTGTATATATACGACCACGGCAGGATCACGATGAATACCACCGGATTTTCCTGTCCCTGGGACAGCAGCCAGGTGGGCTGGATATACGTGACAAAGGCCCGCCTGCGCGAAGAGTTTGGGGTGAAGCGGGTTACTCGAGATGTCCTCCGCAGGACCGAGGAAATCCTGCACGCGGAGGTTGAAACTTACGACCAGTATCTTCGCGGGGAAATTTACGGTTTCTCCGCCTACGAGATCGTGGGCGGGAACATTGTAGAGATCGACTCCTGCGGCGGCTTCTACGGGGATCGCCCGGAGGAGAACGGCATGCTGGAGTACGTGCCGGACGAACTCCGGGAGCCGCTCCGCGCGGCAGGTCTTCTCCATGACGGTCTAGTCGTGACGGAAGCAGGAGACGAGCTGGAGGCCGGACGCGAACTCAGAAATTACCTCTGGGAACGCGGCCTCCTGCCGGGCTGCGTCCTAGAGAAGTGTAGCGCGCTCCGGGAACTCTGCGTCATATAAAAGTTTAACATCTAGAGGGCCTCCCGGTCCGCAAACCATTTCAAAGAAAGGAGGGAATGGGGCGGGCCGGGAGGGTCCGCCCCGCAATTCATGATGGACGGGAGAACGATTCAGAAGATCAACGATATCAGAAAAGGAGTGGAACTAATTGCTGAAGGCGTCAATAGTTACAACAACATCACCCGCAAGGAGCTGAAAGCCGCCTTCGGCGAGGTTCATTCCACCCTGCTCAATTGGATCGCTTATGCCGCCCTGGAGGCCGTGGCCGACCGGTGCGAGTTTGACGACCGGTTTTACCCGGTTATCAAGGACGCGGCCAGGCTGGTAAAAAAGGCGGTGGGCTGAATGGATAGAGAAAGGACATACCGCCTGCTGGACTCGGCTGTGGCCGTTTTTGTGCAGCTGGAGAAGGACTGGGACGAGGAGCTGGCCGCCGGTTACCCCTTCCGGGACAGCCTGGACGAGCTGATAATCAGGCTGGTCGACTGGCGGGACAGCTTTCGGGAGTAAGGATATCGGGCCTCCCGGCCCAAACCATTCTCAAGAAAGGAGAGAATGGGGCGGGCCGGATGGTCCGCCCCGCGCACGATGACAGTTACCGAAAAAGCGAGAGAGACTTTAAACCGTCTCCTGGAGATGTTCCGCACCGGGGATCTGCCGCATGCCGTGGCCCGGACGGTCATCCGGGCGAAGGCCGGGTACGAAAGGCCGTCCGATAGATGGAGCCTGGGAAACCGCCTGCTGATGTATCTGGCCGGGACGGAAGACGCCAGGGGTTTCAAGCAGTGGGAAGAAGCCGGGCGGCATGTTAAAAAGGGCGCCAGGGCGTTCTATATCCTGGCACCCTGCACCAAAAAGAAAACGGTCAGGGAGCGGGAGATAGACTCCGACACCGGCGAAGAGCGGGAAGTGGAGCGGGAGCGGGTGGTTATTACCGGCTTCCGGTGCGTCCCGGTGTTCCGCTACGAGGACACCGAAGGTGCTCCTTTGCCGGAAGTAGATTACGCCCCGCCGGAGCCACCGCCGCTTTTCGACGTGGCCATGCGGTTCGTGGGTGACGTGAAATACAAACCCTTCGTGGGAGGGTATTACGGCTACTTCGACCCCGCCAGGAGAGAGATCGTGCTCAACACCCACGACGCCAGGACGTTTTTCCACGAGCTGGCGCACGCTGTCCACCACCAGGTGAAGCCGGGCGGTTTGAAGCCCGGCCAGCACGCGGACCAGGAAATTGTCGCGGAAGTGGTGGCTGCCGCCTTGTGCGAGATGTACGGCTTCAAGGGTTACATCTGGCACGGGTGGGAGTACATCCGGCACTACGCCGGGCAGGACGGCCGGAAGGCGCTGAAAGCCGTCATGGGTGTCCTGGCCGACGTGGAAAAGGTGCTGGAAGTCATCCTGGAAGCCGCCACTCCGGAAGAGAGGGGGTGTGCGGCTTGACATATCGGATCTGGGAGGCACAAAACGCAGGTGAGGATACCACCTACCTGGTGGCAATGTCCAGCGTGCGGGAGACTTACCTGCGCGAGGAGATTACCCGTGGAGAAAGGCTGATGCGGCTCGTCCGCCTGGTGGCGGAAACCAGCGACCGGAACGAAGCCAGAAGGTTAGCTGACTGCGAACTCTAAGCAGGAGGGGGAATCAGGGGTGCAAGCGGAACACCGTTACCCCGAGGAAAAGTTTGTGAGAGTCAATCCTTCGCACCCCTGCCCCATCTGCGGCAGGGGCGACTGGTGCGGCTACAACAGCTTCATCGCCAGCTGCATGCGGGTAAGCGAAGGCGCGTTCAAGGAAGTGATCCTGAGCAACGGCCAGGTAGCCTACCTCCACTGGCTGGAACCGGGCATGGTAAACCTGCCGGCGCTCATGGAAGAAGACACAATAACCGCGGCGCAAACCGCGCCGGTGGAAGTGCGGGACCGGGTGTACCGTGACTTCCTGAAACTCCTTTACCTGCACCCGCGCCACAGAAAAGACCTGCTCCGGCGCGGGCTGACTGAATGGGAGATCAGGAGGAACGGCTACCGATCGGTCCCCGGAACCGAAGCCCCGTGGTCGGTATGCAGGCGCCTGATCCGAATGGGCCACGACCTGGCCGGCATCCCCGGGTTTTACAAGGCCCGGGGGCCGCACGGCGGGACCTACTGGACCTTCGACCGGCAGCCGGGGTATTTCATCCCGGTGCGGGACGAAAAGGGCCGGATCCAGGCCCTGCAGCGCCGCATGGACGACGCCCGGGGCGGGAAATATAAGCTGTTCAGCGGTCACAAGAGCCGGGGCGGCTGCTCCTGCGGCACCCCGGCCCACGTGGCCAGACCCGCAAAAACCGAAGACCGGCGGATATGGATCACCGAAGGGCCGCTAAAGGCGGACATCGCCGGCGAGTACCTGGGCGCCGTCGTGGTAGGCGCATTAAGTGCCGCCACCTGGCGGCCGGTAATTCCGGTCATCCTGGCACTGGGAGCGAAAGAAGCAGTGATCGCCTACGACCGGGACCTGGAAACCAACCCGGAAGTAGGTCGGGCGTATGAGGCGCTGAAAGCGGAACTGAAAAAACACGGCCTGGTGGTCGGCCGGGCGGTGTGGAACGGGAAGAAAGGCATAGACGACGCCCTGGCGGCCGGTATGGAAGTGCGG
This sequence comes from Desulfofundulus salinus, assembly GCF_003627965.1. Lineage (NCBI taxonomy): Bacteria > Bacillati > Bacillota > Clostridia > Eubacteriales > Peptococcaceae > Desulfofundulus > Desulfofundulus salinus. The sequence goes on from NZ_RBWE01000001.1 coordinate 260,479, forward strand.
GTCGTGCGGGTGTAAGAAAGGAGATGGATCGAATGTCAAAAGTGATCAGAAGGGTGCCGGCGGAATATGTTACCGAACAAATCGGTGGCGGGGTTATATGCCCCAAATGCGGAGCCGGTAACTGGAAAAGGACCACTCCCGAGAAGTGCCCCATTTGCGGAACGATGGAAGTGCCGGATCCTGTCAGGTACATCAAAAGGCGAATTCCGGGCTATGTGGAAGTGCGGTGCGACTGCGGTGAAACCGTCATCTGCGACGGTTTCACCAACACCTGCGACCGCTGCGGGCGGGACTACAACTGGAATGGAACGTTGCTTGCCCCGCGCAGTCAGTGGGGTGAAGAAACCGGGGAATCGGAAGCGGACATATTCCTGGCGAGGGGGTAGTACGAATGATGGAAGTACAGGCATACCTGCGAAAGGAAAGCTGGCCGGTCAAGATTAGACCGCTGAGAGCAAAAGGTAACTACGTGGTAAGCGGTCGGGGTACGGAGATGTGGATTGCCGTCCGGCCTTCAGGCGGTATCGGGGGCGGAGATTTCCTGGTTGCGGTAACAAATTTCAACCGCTGCGGGTGCCTGGATGCCCGGAAGTGGTCAGCGGGAGATGTCCAGCAGTACATCGGGATCGAGAACCTGGTTGACGCTGTCACTCTCGCCGCTGCGCTGGACGCGATCTTTAAGATGGAGGAAGGCAAGCTGGTTGCTATGAAGTAAAACGAGATCAACGAAATCAGGGGTGCCGGCCGCAGGGTCGGCCCCTGCTCTAACCTTAATCAACTAACGGAGGTATGACGCCGGCTTCCGGCCGGCTCCTCCCCCGCCGCTAATTAGCGGCGTTCACCGGATCCCTGGTTATGACGCGATTAAGCGCTGTCTGACCACTCCATATGGAGTATGGGGTCCACACCACGGGTCCTGACGGCACTTGCCGCCCCCATAAATGGGGTAACGGGGCCTCAGTGAATGCTTAACAAGCCCACAACGGCGTGCGAGGCGGGCTTTGAAAGCCGGCCGTCGGGAGCACGCAGACAACCGAATAACCTACCCGGGGATGCAAACCCGGGCGTAGCCCGCCGGGCAAACCGCAAAGCGGCAGGCAACGGGCACAAGCCCGCACGGCGAAGCCGTAACCGGGCGCAAGCCCGCACCGCGAAGCGCAAAAACGGGCGGAAGCCCGTCTCAGGCCACCGGAGCGAAAGCGGAGGGGGCACTGAGACGGGCGCAGCCCGCGACGGCGAAGCCGCAAAAAATAAGGCCCGAAGGGTAATTTTAAAGAGGTTTTCCCGCGCATATACCCACGTAACGGGGGTTCGGGGGAAGGGACCTCTGGGAAGTTTTTGTCTTTTTTGCAATCAGACTAGAACAAAAACGAATCTAGATCAGGAGGGTTGATATAATGTTGCGGGTTTCCTGGGAAAATACCGGCGACCCCGTCCTCGACCGCCTGGGTCGGCAGTTTGTGGAAAGGGTGGCCCGGTATGCAAGGGGCGGTTCTTATGAGCGGCGCATGGAGTGGTACCGAGCGTATATTAGATTTACTTATTTTCTAGCGGAACGGTTTGGTCCAGAAGACATCCGTAATATCCAGCCCCGCCACGTTGCAGCGTTTATCAGGTACTTAAAACAACTGGGGCGAAGCGAGAAAACGGTTCTTCACTATCTCTCCATCATCCGCTGGTGGCACCAGCAGATTCCCTGGCGGAAATATGAACTGCCCGAGAACAATATACTTTTGGAATTGGAGGCGAGGCTCGATGACAAACGATTCTGTGAAGAAATCAAAAACAACTGCCGGCGCAAAAAGCTCCGAAGGGGTATACAGAAATCTCTCGGCTCAGCTTGAAAAAATCTGGCGTGAGGCGGTAAAAAACACGACCCACGCGATGTCCAAAAAATCTCATTTCCGGTACCGGGACAGCATGAAGAACTTCCTCTGGTTCTGCGCGGAAAAGTACCGCCTGCAGAAGATTGCCAACGTTGGCGAAAAGCACCTGCGGGCATACGTGGAATACCGCCGCCAGGAAGGCATATCTGAAAAGACGCTGAAAAACGACCTGGCGGCGGTGCGGTTTTTCCATCGCTTCACCGGTTCGCGCAATGAACTGCCGGATAACCGGGCGCTGGGGCTTGAAAAGACTCCGGCCGGCGGCAAAGATAGGGCCTGGACGGAAGAAGAATACAGGCGGATGCTGGAGAAGGCCGAAAAACTGGGCCGTACGGACGTGGTGATGGCCATGAAGCTGGCCCGCCACGCGGGGCTGAGGATCCACGAGTGTACCCGGCTTACGGTGGGCCACGTCCGGGACGCCCTGAAAGATGGGGAACTGGAGGTCAAAGGGAAAGGCGGCCGGGTGCGCCGGGTGCCGCTGCGCCTGGAGTTAAAGATGGAACTGGAGCGGTTCCTGGAAGAGCGCGGGGGTACCAGGGGGGAGAAGATCTTCGTCGCGCCGGGCGAAAAGACGCACAGAGTCATCAAAAGCATCCAGAAATTCATCGAACGGCACCGGGAAGAAATCACCGACCGGCCGATTACCTTTCACGGATTGCGCCACGCCTACGCCCGGGAGGAGCTGGCCTGCCGGTTGGAGCATCCGGAGAAATACGGCCTCCACAGGGTAAGTCCGGAAAGGGCGGCGAAACTGGAGGTGGCGGAGCTTCTGGGCCACGGCAGGCCGGAAGTGACCAGTGTTTATACGGGGAAGTAACTTTACATCAGTGGGGTTGCATGAGATAATTTTATTAAAGGGACGATGTCCCTGGCAACAGGAGGCGAGGTGTAACCATGGAATCGGTCAAAATTGTTTACGGAATAAAAAATGAATTCCTTAAAAAAAGGCGTAGAAAGCTATTATCACCCATCGAAAAGTTGAAAGCCCAAAAGGAAATGGCTGCAGTTATGAAACTGGCTGGGTTGTGGGAGGATAAAGATACCTCTTTCTTTGATAAGAGGTAATACCAATGGACGGTGTTTTATTGGATACAAATATTATAATAGACTTGCTCAGAACATATCGGAAATCTAGGCCGAAAAATCCTGAACACGCTTTTAATTCCAGGCAGGTTATTGAATTGTTTAAATATCTTACCTTCAACCGGATTAAAAGATATATTTCCTGTCACACAATCAAAGAGGTGCTCCAATATCCCTATATTTCCGAACAAGAGGAAAAACGTATCCAAACTATCCTGCCCCAGTTCTGTCTCATATTACCAACCACCAAAAAGATTGCCCGGATTGCCGGCTTGCTTTCCCGCCACTCTGCCGAATACCGTGACCACCATGTGGAAGACTGTTACATAGCGGCCACCGCCATAGCCTATAAATTGCCGCTATATACCAGAAACCCGGACGACTTTAAATATGTCCCGCACCCGGATTTGGAAATAGTGGTTCCGTACCAGTACCAGGGTGACGTAACTTCGTAAACAGAACCCAATACAGCCTTCGGGCTATTTTTATGGGTATAATTTTGCCCGGTTGAACCGGGATATTTTATCTTTTGACATACTATACGGTTGCATTCATATGCATACGTATGTTATTTTAACGTTGGAGCTTTGGAAGATCCTGTATGACTACAGTTTAAACCCCGGCAGGCGATTGTTCCGTGCCTATTAATAAACGAGCTGTAGAGATCGTAAAATCATACGCGGAGGCTCTCAGGAAAAAAGATGTTCCGGTGAAAGTAATAATTTTATTCGGCTCCCAGGCAAGGGGAACCAGCGTTCCGGGATCCGACATTGACGTACTTGTGGTGACGGAAAGGCTTGATAAAAAGATCCGCGATACGATTATAGATGAAGCCTTTGAAATCAGCATGAGAGAAGACATTCCGGTGATAGCTCTGGCGTGCGATATTCAAGAATTCGATTCTCCCTCATTTAAAGTTGATCCCTTTTACCGCAACGTTACTCAAGAGGGGATAATTTTCCATGGATAATAATGATTTCAAAAAAGAATTTGCCTCACAGAAAACGGAAAAAGCCTGGGACAACTGGGGTGAGGGTGAATGGGCTTTTAAAAGTGCTTAACTAGGTTTATACCCGACCTCCGTAGCGGTGTTAGGATTTAAACAAACAGGGATGGTGGTTAAAGTGGACACTAAGCCAATTCAACAGGAAATTTTAATGGAGGTTAACCGCCTGCCTTTCCACTTTCAAAAACGAGTTCTTGAATTCGCCCGGGCATTAAGGTTTACTCTCAATGAAGGAACGCCCGGTAGGGATTTGCTTCGCTTTGCCGGGGTTATATCGCCGGAAGAAGGGGAATTGATGAAAAGAGCTATAGAGGACGCCTGCGAGCGGGTGGATGCAAATGAGTGGTAAGTTTCTTCTGGATACAAACATTGTCATTGCCCTTTTTGCAGGGGACGAATCTGTTCAGGAAAAATTGATGGAAGCAAACAAAGTGTTTGTACCCTGCATTGTCCTGGGGGAGTTGTATTACGGAGCCCACAAGTCCAGCCAGGTGGAGAAGAACCTTGCGCGGTTGGCGGAATTCGCATCCAGCAGCACGGTGGTGGCCTGCGACACAGGTACGGCGCGTGAGTACGGCTTAATCAAAGATCAATTGCGGAAGAAAGGGCGGCCCATACCCGAGAATGATATCTGGATCGCGGCCATTTCTCGACAATACGATTTCGTTTTAGTGACGAGAGATGTTCATTTCTCTGAGATTGAAGATTTGAAGATCGAAAAATGGTAGAAATTTGAAGAAATAAACCCGGTTTCGCCGGGTTTTTCCTTTTTTGGGTCCGGTTTATCCGGGCCTTTTTCATTTTATTGGGACAGCTAAATTCATTAGGCGAGGTGGTTTTTATGAGATGGTCGTTATCCCGGGTGAAGGAGGAGGTTTATTCAGCTTTTAAACACATGCCCGCGTTGGCTAGAGGGGGAATTATGGCTGGAACTTCAGCGCTGGCCCTTGGTGGCCTCTACCTCCTCG